>JADFXF010000044.1 GCA_015233685.1 Nitrospirota bacterium
ATAAAATATATTATTGTAGGTATGATTTAGAAATGGAATAAGAGACAAAACTGCCCACCCTGCCACATTCCCAATTGCACTTGCCAGAAAAGTGATAGAGCTATTTACACACGCAGGCGAATTAGTGGTTGACCCTTTTGTCGGAAGTGGAACAACGCTTGTTGCGGCCAGAGACACCAATAGAAACGCGGTAGGGTTTGACCTGCAGTCAGGTTATATAGAACTTTGCAATGCCCGTCTCGCTAATGGGGATCTACTTAATATGTCAAAACAGATTCCTATTCAGGACGATACGAGGAATATCTGCGAATATTTCAAAGAAGAAACTATATCTCTTATCTGGACATCCCCGCCATATGCCAATCTTCTAAACCGCCAGAGGAAAAATAAGTCAAGACGCAACAGGAATACCGCACAACTCAATAAAGTGGAGCAATATTCCCAGGATGAACGAGATTTAGGGACAATGTCACTGGATGATTACACTTTAGCTATGGGTGATATTTTTGAATCTATCTTGCCACTCTTAAAACCCAAGGCTCATTGTGTTATTAATGTCCCCGATATGTGGTGGGAAAATGAAAGAATTACCATACATATTTCTTTGGTAGAGGAACTAAGACGCAGGGGATATGAACTTAGGAATATCATTATTTGGGATAGGACGAACATTGTAAACAAAATAGGCATTTTTGGTTGGCCAAGCAACTATATCACTATGGGAGTTACGTTTGAATATCTTTTAGACTTTTGGAGGCCGCCAAAATGAAGACCTACACAAAAGAAGAACTCATTGATAAACTTATTGAGATAAAAAACAGTGGATGGATAAGGAATGCCAGACATGGGAATGCCGGTGGTATTGGAAATACACTTGAAGATTTACTTGGAATTACTGAAAACAATTTGCCGATTCCGAATGCCTCCGAATGGGAATTGAAATGTCAAAGGCTTCATACGTCGTCTTTAACAACGCTATTTCATATGGAGCCGTCGCCACGGGCAATAAAATTTGTCCCTGAAATATTACTCCCTAAATATGGCTGGAGACATAAAGAAGCTAACAAAAAATATAGCGATACTGAAATGAGCTTCCGTCAGACCATTCATGGACAATCACGAAGTGACAGAGGTTTTATGGTTATAATTAATAGAAAAGAACGTAAGGTCTTAATTTCGTTTGATTCTGATATTGTTTCAGAAAAACACGCTCTATGGTTAAAGGCTGTAAGGGAAAGAACGGGCTTAGGAGAGTTAACCCCTCAACCATATTGGGGTTTTGATGATTTGTTTCACAAAGCAGGGACTAAATTGTTGAATTGCTTTTATGTTCAGGCACAAACTATGTGTGAAAAAGATGTTGAATATTTCAGGTATGACAATATTCTCATGCTGCAGAAATTCAACTTGGAGAGATTTCTGCAAGCCATAGAACAAGGTGACATTTTAGTTGATTTTGATGCTCGCACAGGCCATAATCACGGCACTAAGTTCAGGTTAAGGCAAGATAAATTATCTTTTCTATATAAGACTGTTACTGCCATATCATAATCCAAAGTATTTCTGAACACCCCCCCCGCTGCCAACCATTGGGTGGTCATTCGCCGCCGGATTGTTTCAGTCGGCCCCACATCTCGTTGATTTTCATATCGCTGTTGCGGAGTTTTTCTGAAAGCACCGCCGCGAGGTTCTTGTAGAGTTTCAGACATAGCTTAGGCTCGGAGTTCCTCAGGATAACGTCGCTTATGGCGATGGTAACACAGTCTGTGGCGGCCTTTGCGGCGGCAAACCGCGGGGAGGCGTCCATGACCGCCATTTCGCCAAAACACTCCCCCGCCTTCAGCACCGCCAGCAGGGTTTCCTCCTCGTTGTCTTTAAAAACCTTTGTGATTTTTACGCTTCCTGATATTAAAATAAACATCTTTGTCCCTATGTCGCCCTCGTTAAATATACAGGCGTCTTTCTTATAGGTCTTGTACGTGCTGATAGAGATTATTTTAAGCAGCTCCTCTGTGGTAAAATCTGAAAAAAACGTGTACTTCTTTTTGAGAGTTTCGGCCAGTACCATCTTGTCATAGTTGCCGATGCCGGAGATGTTTTGGGTACGCTCCATATCCAACTGCCCGGCGTACAGTTCAAGCAGATCAGCAAATTCACTTGCGGACTGGCAGCGGCGTGCCTTGTTCTTTTCAAGTGCCTTCAGAACAAGCCTGCTTAATGATTCGTCCAGCCGCGGGTTTATTTTATACGGCAGGGCGGGTTCAGTATTGAGTATTTTGTCCAAAAGCTCATGGATTGTGCTGGCAATAAACGGTTTTTTACCGGAGAGGAATTCGTAAGAAAGTACGCCAAGCGAAAACAGGTCGGTTTGTCTGTCGAGGCTGGCCCCGTTAATCTGCTCCGGCGACAAATAGGCGGGAGTGCCCAGAAGCCCTCCCTGCGCGGCCTGTCCTTCGGCGGAGGACGCCATCATAGCAATGCCGAAGTCCATTATTTTGATGTGAGAGTTATTTAGTAACATAATGTTGGCCGGCTTTATATCTCTGTGAATGACGCCGTGCTGGTGGGCGTAGTGCAAGGTGCGCCCTATGTCAATTAGAATCCTGAGTTTCTCCAAAAGCGGCATCTCCGCCTGTTCTGAGATGGCGGCCTTCAGGGTAATCCCCTCGACATACTCCAGTACGAGATAATGTACGCCATTGTCCTGGCCGACATCGTAGATGTGGGCTATGTTCGGATGGGACAGTTTGCCGGCAATTCTGGCCTCGTGGTAAAAATGCTCAATGAGTTCATTTTTTTTCTGAGGAGAGTCAACATTTTCCATTTTGACGGTCTTTATGGCGACAACCCTGTCTATGATTGTGTCATGGCCGCGATAGACCACCCCCATAGCGCCCTCACCGAGGACACCAAGTATCTCATATCTCCCCATCTTCGCAAACATAACAGCGCTATTATAAATCAAACAAACTAAAAGAATCACCCCCGTAACCGGAATAAAATGCCTTAACAATAAAACCGTAGTTGTATAATGTGGTCAATTCTGATATAATGTGTGCGGATGTAAAGAAAGCGCGTGAGAATGTAAGGCTATGAAAACTAAAATGAGGATAATGGCCGACGGCCATACCGACAAGGGCATGAAAAGGCCAAAGAACGAGGACAGTTTTGTCGTGGAGCAGGAAGCGGGGGTCTTTGTAGTTGCCGACGGCGTAGGTGGTTCGGCTTGCGGGGAGGTTGCAAGCAAAATGGCCGTTGATATTATCAGCGCTTATTTCAGAAACGGTGAAAACACAAATGCAACCCCTGACAAGGGCAATACAGGCGAACACTCATCCGCAAGCAGCGCGGTAGTCTCGGCCGTCAAACAAGCCAACGAGCAGATATACAACACGGCAAAGGACGATCCCAAACTAAGCGGCATGGCAACCACAGTGGTAGCCGCTGCCCTAAGAGGCGACAGGCTAAGCATTGCCCACGCCGGAGACAGCAGGCTGTATCTCATAAGAGGCAACACCATAGAGCAGCTCACCGACGACCACTCCCTTATCGCAGAGCAAATCCGCAAGGGTATGATGACAAAGGAGGAGGCCCACGAAGTTGGCATGAGAAACGTTATCACACAGTCGTTGGGCTTTACGCCTGATATAGAGGTTGATATTGAGGAGATGACCGTTTATGACGGCGACGCGTTGCTGTTGTGTTCGGACGGGCTATATACAATGGTGCCTGATATGGCAATCCTGCATACCGTTAAATCCTCCGTTGACCCCAGGCATGTGTGCGAGAGACTTGTTGACCTGGCAAACAAAAAAGGTGGACGAGATAATATTACGGTTGTTGTGGCGTATATCTATAAGAAGACTATTTTTTCATTCATGTATGATCTCATAAAATGGATAAGGAGGTAATGAATGGCTAAGATACTGCTAAAATTTAAAGAAGCTGCCCTGAAAGAAATACCGCTGGACAAAGAGGTCATAACCATTGGCAGAAAGGCAACAAACGACATACATGTGGACAATCTCGCGGTATCCGGGGCACACGCCAGGATATTTAAGAAAGGGGATCAATTTTACATAGAAGACCTCAGCAGCCTCAATGGGACTTTTGTAAATGGCAAAAAGATATCGGTGAGCGCCCTCAGCGACGCCGACGTCATCATTATCGGTAAACATACGCTGAATTTTGTCTCAGAGGCGCAGCCCAAAAAACAAGCTGAACAATCGAAGGACAAAGATTTAATGGACGAAACCATTATGATTGACGTAAAACTAAAGGAAGCAATCCTTGCCAAGGCTCCAAAATCTGAGGCCGACAAGGTGGAACAAAAAGACATTCTTGGCGGGTTTGTAGTGGTCGAAGGCTCAACAGATAAAAAGGAGTACGAGGTCACAGACAGGATAAGCACAATCGGCAAAGAGCAAAACTCACTGATAAGACTCAAGGGATTTTTCGCACCCAAAGTGGCCGCCCTGATAAACAGAAAAAAAGACGGCTATACTATAAGCTCCTCAACCGGCGGTAAGGGGATAAGGGTAAACGGCAATGACGTCGAAGGCCAATACAAGCTCCGTGAAGGGGACGTAGTTGAAGTCTCCGGCCTCAAACTGCAGTTTTATATAAAAGAAGACTGAGGCGTCGGCTGTTGCTGATGAGCCTTGCCTTAACAGGGAACTCTTAGGATTGCGGGGATAATCCCTCCCCCCTGAATTCAATCGCAGTCTGTATGGTTTTTGCCCGTCTGACCGCCCCCGTTAAATATCAGTTAACCTTTGAAAAATATGGCTTGACAAAACACTTGACATTCCCTTTTATCAAGTTATATAATGACCACAGCTTAACCCTAAAGTGATGTCCTGGTTTATGCGGTGGGCAAAGAAGAGGAGACCTGATTAGTGCTTTCAGCTAAGTACGTTACAAAATTGGTAAAGATTCTTAATGTTTCCAAAAAGCAGCAAGCCGAGTTGTTACTTGCTGAATTTGGGGGATTAAAACCAATAATACAAGAACATCAAAACAGAAAAATAGTTGATATTGCATCGCTTATAAGTGTTCTTAATGTTTCAGATGAGCAGCAAAAGACCGATTTATTAGTTGCTTATGAAGCAATGAAACCAAAAATACAGGCATATCGCAAAGAAGAAACAAAGCATCTGCGCGAATATGCACCGGAATGGAACGTATTTAAGGTGTTAGGTGTGGAAAACAGGGAGATTGAATTTCACACACCTTTTCTGTATGGACTGCTCAATCCATACGGCACCCATGGTCAGGGCAGGGTTTTTTTGGATGGGTTCCTCACAAAGATAGGGGAAAAGGTCGTTGGATTTTCAAAGGACGATATATCCAACCCGAACTGGCATGTTGAGCGTGATACGGAACAAATAGATTTGAGAATCTGCAATGATTGGTTGAAAAAGGGTTTTTATATTGAAAACAAGGTACAGACGGTGGCGCGTATCGGCCAAATGAGTAAATACGCTAGGTTATGGCAAGAGCGCTATGAAAGTTTCAGCAAGGATGGCGGGGTACTTTATCTTACGGTTCGCGGGGATGACCCATCTGATGTCGGGTTTGATTCTGAGGGTCAGTTTACGCGTTCAGAAATTGAACAGAAAATAGGTAAAATAGGGCTGTTGTCATATAAGCGTGACATTAAAAGTTGGTTAGAGGGGATAGTGGATCGCGTTAAACCTCAGAAATTAAAGCAGTCAATTATCCAGTACATCGAAATCATAAACGATCTATAGATATAAGGAGGAATAACATATGGAGAATCCGCGTAGAAAAATGATTGAGGACCTCGCATCCTCAGACAACTATTTTGCCATCAGAGAATTAGTGGGTCTGTTTCCGGAGATATCTTTCGAACACCACAAAAGGTTATTTCAGGAGGCATTCGATACTGAAAAGTGCAGTGACAACTACGGCATTTCAAAGATTCCTAACAAGGACCATTACAAGGCACAACGTATAGAGATTGTCAATCCGTCATATCAGGGCGATAATTTCTTTCGTTTTGCTATCTGTGTCATGGGTGGCGTTGGGGATAATGTCGAGAACTGGTATTTTGGAATAATAGGTCCGTGGAACCTTGCGACACAACACAAGGAAATTCAGGAACTTAAGGACAATTGCACTAAGCTTGGGCTTAAACCCTCGGCTAATTGGATGTATAAGTACTTTAAGTCTCAGCGGTCTGACGTTTTTGCCTCACTGATGCAGGGTGCGGACGTCAAACCAATCATACTGTCAATGGTCAAAGAGTTTAATGATAAATGTCAGCAACTGGTAGAGTTGGTTGACCAGATAAATGTTATTTTATAGCAGAAGTGACCTGTAAGAAGCTGAAAAAAAGCTAGTAGAGGTTTTTCTTAGCCGCCGCGTTGCCCTTGATGAGGGGGCGGCGTGTGGGTGCCGGGGCCACTTTCCGGCCTGAGCCAGGGGCTAAGCAGCTTCGTAACGGCCATGCCAACAAACGCCCCTGCGATTACGTCGGAGGGAAAATGTGAACCCGCTTTTACCCTGTCAAACCCGGCCAGTACGGCAAATGAATAAAATATCACGCTATAACGCTTAAAGTATGAAGACAATATGCAGGCAATTGAAAACGCCAGCGCGGTGTGTCCGGAGGGAAAGGAATCGTAGTCCACATGCAGCGACGGCCCAATGGCAATAAAGCTATCAGTGATTCGCGGCCTTGCCCGGCCAACCAGATGTTTTATGATTTGCACTGTAAGGCCGGACGCGCACAGGGTATAAAAAAACATCCTGCCGACACGATATAGCGGCCTGTATAAGTATTTGCCCGTTATAAACAAGATAAACGCGGCGGTGATTTGTGTGGCACCGTGATACAGGAAATTACATATCGGGTCAATCTTCCTGAGAATGATATTTAGAGTGCCGTGTTCAAGCAAAAATAACTTTATCGAATCAATTGTCCATTTGTCCGCGCCGAGGGAAAAAACCACCAGTATCGCTATGAATATAGCTAACGACGCTAATTGTCTGACTAATCGTCCTGATGACACGCTCATGTTATAGATATCATGCCCCTTTGCGCAGTTGTAAATAATTAATTACCGGTGTATGGTATAATGTCAAATTCCTGGTATCTCATGTTAAAAATGAATAAACTTAAAGCGATAATTCTGTTAGCAGCGCTGCTGTTACCGGCGCTCGTTGCCGCGCAGGAAATCACAGGGGTCGAGTACTCCGTCTCAGGCGGCAGCATAACCGTAAGTGTAGCACTTTCCATAGACGAAAGCCAAACCTCTCTCATTCGCGAAGGGCTGCAAAAAGAATTCGTCTTTTACATAGATGTCTTCAGGCGGTGGAGTTTATGGCCTGACGAGTTTATCAGGGGTAAGAAAGTGTCAAGGACAATACATGCCAACTCTGTAAAAGGGGAATATAAGGTCGTCTCTTCAGACGAGACAGCCATCCTTGAAAAGAGATTTATGTCCTTTAAGTCCATGCTTAGATGGGCGCTGCTTGTGAAGGACATTAAAATTGACATGAGTGGCCTTGAGGAGGATGCCCAGTATTTTATTAGGGTTACGATAGAATCAATAAAGCAAAAACCGCCGCAGGTCATCGGATACGTGTTATTCTTTGTAGACGACAGGGACTTCAGGATAAAAAAAGACACGGATATTATTTTAAGAGGCGGTAAGTGACGCTGCAAACGGGTAAGAAAATACTCCTGCCAGCTCTGGCCGTGATTATCTTCCTGGCCGCAGGCTCAGCGATACACGAGACGTTTATCAATCCGCAGGGAGACATCACACACAGACTTATCTTCGCGGCCCTTTTTAATATCACACTGTTAGCCCTGCTCACCCTCGCATTTTTCGTAGGCAGGAATCTCCTAAGGCTGTATTTCGAGAAAAAAAACAGGATAACCGGCTACAAGTTCAAGACAAAACTCGTAACGATTTTCGTCAGTATCACCCTGCTGCCGTCCGCGGTGCTGTTTATTATCTCAAGCGGCCTCGTTACGAACTACATTGACAAGTGGTTTACCCCAACAATAAGTAAACCGATAGACGACGCAAGAGACCTCGCCACATATACATATGACATGATACGTAAAAATACATTTGAGGACGCCATCGCCATAAGCAAGGGGGCAGCGCTGGCACCAAGATACAAGACCGCTAAATTCGGCAGAAAAAATGAGGACGTATCAGAGACCATAAGAGATGCCTTTAAGGGAAAACCCGGCATCGAGGTAATTGTCTACAACGAGGCGGACATAGTAACGGCCGTGATTCCACTGCCGGTAAACGGCCGCATAGACAAAGTCCTGCTGGTTTCCACCGTCGTGCCCATAGAGATAACGAGGAAAGTCGGAGAGATTCAAAAGGCCCATCAGAGCTACGTCACTCTTAACGAGTTTAAGACCCCATTAAAAGGCAACTACCTCCTGATACTGGGATTTTTTACATTGCTGGTAATATTCCTTGCCCTCTGGATAGCGCTGAAAATATCCAGAGGAATCACCGAGCCTATTCAAAATCTCCTTCAGGCAACGGCGGACGTCTCAATGGGCAACTTCAACATCTACGTAAATCCTGGCACGGACGACGAAATCGGTATGCTTATTAAGTCCTTCAACGTAATGATATCAAAAATAAAGCAGACCGAGCTGTCTTTGCAAAGCGCCTATATCGAATCGGACAGGCGGAGGCTTTTCATGGAAAATATTATTTATAATATAAACTCCGGTGTTATCTACCTCGACGCCAATAACAAGGTGATAACGATAAACGACGCCGCATGCAGGGTGCTGGAGGTCGAGACCGAGGATGTGCTGAATAAACCATACACAGAGGTTATTAAAAATGTCATCTCCACCGAATTTGAAATGTTCATACGGGGGATAAACCTGTATAATTTTTACAGTAAAAAAGAGCAGTTAAAGGTCTCTATAAACGGAAGGAATATGGTATTGAGAGTTTTCGTAATCCAGCTCAAAGACAACGAGAAGACTCCGGTTGGGGTGCTTGTAGTGTTTGACGATTTGACGGAGTTAATCCTCGCCGAAAAGGCCCTCGCATGGCAGGATGTGGCCAAACGCCTTACTCACGAGATAAAAAACCCCTTAACGCCGATTAAACTCTCCGCCGAGAGGCTGCTGAAACGATGGAGGCGCGCAGACACGAGGTTTGGCGAGGTTATCGAAAAATCTACCGCCACGATAATAAGGGAAGTTGACGGACTTCAACGGCTCGTAAATGAATTCTCAAAACTCGGCACGATGCCGGACATTGAACCCTCCCTGACAGACCTGCAAGGCCTTCTGGCCGAAGTACTGGACCTCTACGGGGAGTATGAGCACATCGGCATGTCCCTTGATTATAAAACAAATATTAAGTCCATATATATTGACGGTGAACATTTTAAGCGTATGCTTATTAATATTCTTGACAACGCGATACAGGCAATAGGGGAAAATGGTAAGATAGACATAACAGTAGCTGAGGACGACAATGCCTCTGACATTATAATTGACATATCTGACGACGGCGTAGGCATAGACGAAAAGGATAAGGAGAAATTGTTTCAGCCATATTTTTCAAGACGAAAAAACGGAACCGGACTTGGTTTGGCCATAGCCCACAGGATAGCCACAGAACACAAGGGTACAATAACCGTTAGCAATAACGCAGTGAGAGGCTCGACCTTTAGAATCACAATCCCAATTACTAAGAAATTACTAATAGAGCAGGACACCATGGAGACTGTGTGATGAACGAAAACTCTGTACTAATCATAGACGACGAGGAGGGAATCAGAGAGACTCTGAGTTTGATCTTTGAGGATGAGGGGTTTAGCGTCTCACTGGCGGCGTCCGCCGAAGAGGGACTGGAATTTTTAAGCAAAAACACCCCTGACGTAATATTTCTTGATATATGGCTGCCCGGCATGGACGGCATAGACGCCCTTGAAGAAATCAGGCGTCTCTATGCGACAATACCGGTAATAATTATCTCAGGACATGGCAAAATTGAACAGGCCGTTAAGGCCACTAAGATGGGCGCGTATGATTTCCTCGAAAAACCTCTCTCTTTGGAAAGGGTTATTCTCACCGCCAAAAGGGCAATCGAACATAAAGAGCTTATAATACAAAACGAGATGCTCAAAAAAGATACCGTGCAGAAATTCGTTATTATCGGGGATTCCCCCGCGGTAATCAATCTTAGGAAACAAATCGAGATTGCCGGTAAGAGCAACGCCCGCGTACTGATAATGGGAGAAAGCGGCGCGGGCAAGGAACTCGTAGCAAGGAATCTCCACCTGCAAAGCGACCGATTAAACAAAGCGTTTATTGAGGTCAACTGTGTGGCCATCCCACAGGAACTAATCGAAAGCGAGCTTTTTGGACACGAAAAAGGCTCATTTACAGGCGCATTCGAAAAGAAAAAAGGCAAGTTCGAGCTGGCCGACGAAGGCACACTGTTTCTTGATGAGATCGGCGACATGTCCATGACTACGCAGGCAAAAGTACTCCGGGTCATAGAGACGCAGGAGTTTCAGAGGGTAGGCGGCAGTAAAAACATAAAGGTAGATGTCAGAATAATCGCGGCGACAAACAAAGACCTCCACAAGGAAGTGAAAGAGGGCAAGTTCAGAGAGGACCTGTTCTTTCGCCTCAACGTTATCCCGATAATCGTCCCCCCGCTAAGGGAAAGGAGAGACGACCTGCCGACCCTCATAGAGCACTTTATGAATATGTTCGCAACCGAATACGGCAAGACCCCAAGGCTCATTGAGCCAGACGCGATGAGGGTACTGCAAGGGCACGACTGGCCGGGAAATGTGCGTGAGCTAAAGAACACCCTCGAACGGCTCTTCATTATGACCCAGTCCAGGGTGATTAAAGCCTCAGACGTAGCGGCTTTTAACTCTTCAACGGTGGATTATTTTGCATTTGAGACCCTGAAGGACGCCCGCGACAGCTTTGAACGCGACTACATCCTCAAACAACTGGAAAAACACAAATGGAACGTCTCCAAGACCGCCGAGACCCTTCAAATAGAAAGAAGCAACCTGCACAGGAAAATAAAGGGATTTGGTATTGAAATCCCGTAAGATATTGTGATATGATATTACAAGTGTAAAGGTGAACGGGAGGAGATGATGAGCGAGACTGAGAACACCCTTGGAAAAGATGATGTTATGGATGTTTTTAAGAAAGCGTCAGAATCAAAAGATATTCCCAAAATCTATTTTAACGGCGCTACGCTTTTTTTAAATCCGGGGGATAGTTCAATGTTGCTAAGTGTGAACGAAAGTCCTGTTGCTGTCATAAATATGTCTTTTACCGTTGCTAAATCGGTTGCGGCACTTCTTGGTTCGATGATTGCCGATGTTGAAGAGAAAACGGGCAATAAAATTATGTTGACCGAAGATATTAGAACGGTGTTAGGTATGAAATAATGAATTATTCGGCTTATGGAACCATTGACTCAACCTCAGTCAGGCACGCGAATCGTGCCGAGGAAAAGATATTGCGTTATGCCGTATATGGCGATGAGTGGTACTGTGAGCAAGGCAGGTTACCCTCTGCCAAGGTTGTAAAACAGGCCGTTGAGCTGCTTCATACGGCACAAGCATATAGTTTTTTCGTGGATTCCACAGTGGGTGCCGATGGTGAAATAGAATTAGTGGTTTACCACGACAATGATAGACTGCAGTTTATCATTACTGAAAATAATGGGATAGAGTTCGGGCATGAGAGAAAGAGTGATCTATTGAAACCCTTCCTGCCAGAGGATGAAACCGAAGAGATATGTTATGAAGAGGGCGTTACGTTTGATGATGCGATAACAAAAATTAATCATTTTGGAAGGGGAATATGGAACACCACCAATACGTCCGCCTTATCAAACGAAACTGGATACACTTCGACTTCACTTCGCCTGAAGAAAGAAGACTCAGCAGCTGTGCATTCAGGAATTCGTCAGACGGGACAGGGATCTCTTGCATATCTGTTAGTTGCATAAATGAAACGACCGGCGATATTTGTGAACATATCAGAAGGTTCCACCCTGCTTTCGTGCCTGTTGTTGTGGGCGCCCCAATAATATTTTGGCCATTCAGCATGGATGATTTACCTGAAAAGGCTATTTTTAATCAGGAGAAAAGTAACGATGATGAATGTCATGTTAACGTCAAAAACTTATCTAACAATGATGCTGAAAAAATTATAAAGAAACTACCCTTAAATAAGTTAATGGTTTGCATAAACTCAAGTGTTCATCCTTTTGACTTTGATAAGCATTATTTAAAATTCAGAGACCGTGTTAACTAACATGCAGTATCCCGTAAAATAACGTATCAAGCGAGGTATATATGATGAAATCAGGCTCAAAGGTTGGTAAGGCCGTCTCTCTGGTACTGGCAATAGGATTTCTGCTTGTAGCCGGGGTTATTGCCTATAATATATTTGCCGCGAGGCCCCCTGTGCTTACAGGGATAGAGGCGTTTGAAAAACTGCCCGTGAAAAAAGATATTTCATTCAAGGCAGAGAGTAACAGAAAGATCAGGTCCATTGAGATAGTGGTAACTCAGGACGGCAATGACGTTACACTCCTGAAGGAACAGCCGGATAAACCCATCGCCGAGTTCAATATAACCGTAGAGCCAAAGGCCCAGGGCCTCAACGATGGCCAGGGCCAGGTGACAATCAAGGCAAGGGCAGGGCTGTTTGCAAAGACGATTAAGACCTTCCCCACGGCTATTCGCTCCACGATGCCCGCCATAACTGTCGTTGACAGCTCATACATCACCGACCAAGGCTCAGGGTTGGCCGTCCTTATCAACGCTAAAGGCGCAGACAAGGTCTATATAAAGGCGCTCGACAGGGTTTATACGGCGACTAACTCCATATACGCCGACAAAAACCGATTTTTTGCAATAATCCCCATAGACATCGAAACGGTAGGCCCGCCCATAGTAACCGCATTTGCAGAGGACGCCGCCGGCAACACCGTCACCGCCCCCGTGCAGACGATTTACAAACCAAGGGTCTATAAGAAAGATACAATCGTCATAAAAGACGATTTCATAAGGAAACACATATTGCCCCTTCTCCAAAAAAACGAAGGTGATATGCCGCTTGTTGACGCCTTTTTGGAGGTAAACGAGAAATGGAGAAAGGACTCAGAGGCCAAAGTCAGTGAAATAGCAAAAAAGACCGCCGATAAAATCCTCTGGAGCGGGCCATTCGTACAGATGAAAAACAGCAAGGTGTTTGCGGGCTTCGGAGACCAGAGGAGCTACATCTACGGGGATAAAGAAGTGAGCCACAGCCGCCACATGGGCTTTGATCTTGCCTCGTTAGCCAACAGCCCCGTATATGCGTCGAACTCAGGGGTGGTTGCCTTTGCCGGCGACCTCGGTATATATGGAAACGCCGTTATAATAGACCACGGACTTGGACTAATGACCCTCTATGGACACCTCTCCGCTATTGACGTAAAAGAAGGCGCGGCCGTAGAAAAGACAACTGTAATCGGCAAAAGTGGAATGACCGGCTTTGCGGCGGGCGACCATCTGCACTTTGGCGTCCTGCTCCACGGCGTGTACGTATCACCAGTCCACTGGTGGGACAAGAGGTGGATAGATAAACGTGTCCTCGGCGTTATGAACAGTAAGGGATAGGAATATTAATAATACTAAGATATTGTGGAGACTATTTTATCTTCAGGGAGTGTATAAGTTATGCCTGATATTGCAATAGTTAGCCAGGCATTAAGCAGCATCAAGGCAGCAATTGACTTCTGTTAGTGCTGAGTAAGCACCGCCCCTGCCACGGGGTCAATAGTTACCCTGAAGGTTTTTTTACCGAGGGATAGATTAATCTCCCCGCCGGTTGAGCCTCCGCAGGCATAAAAAATTACGTTCCAGCGACCTCTTCTGAGCTTTCCATCTTCGGGGTCGGTGATTACTATTCTTGTGTTTTCGGGGAATCCCCTTGTCTTGCCGTTAAGCGTATATGACAGTGAATCAAGGTCAACTGTGAGTTTTATGTCCTTTCCCTTAGCAGAGGCAAGGACGGAGGCGTATCTCAAATCTGCCGACAGCATTCTTGCCGCTGATTTCAGCACCGTCCCGGGCATTTTCGACGTCAACTTTACCGTCGCTATTGACATCGCAACGGCAATAATAAGCATCGTCACCGTAAGCTCTATGAGCGTAAAGCCACGGTTACTACACCGGGGGTTACATCGGGATATCATTTAGGCTGAAGATGGCCAAAAGCATTGAGATTACGATAAAGGCCACAACGACGGCCATGATGAGTATCATCGCCGGCTCAAGTATGCTTATAAGCCTTCGCACCATTGTCCTGAGGGTTTTTTCGTATGTTGAGGCCGTCTTTAAGAGCATCTCATCAAGAGCGCCGGTTTCCTCCCCTACCTTCATCATGGAAATGGCAAGCGGGGGGAAGATATGGGCGGCCGAAAGCGGTCCGGCAAGTCCCTTCCCCTCTTTGGCGCCACTTATGATTCCTTCAATAGCGCCCCTTATGAGCAGGTTATTTATAACATCTTTTACGTTTCTGAGGGCCTCAAGAAGCGGCACTCCGCTTTTGAGCAGTGTCCCCAGCGTCCTTGAAAACCTTGCCGTCTCCACCGTTGTAACAATCCCCCGAAATACCCTGAGCTTAAAAGAGTCAATGTTATACCGGCCCTCCTCAGTGAGCGAGTATCTCCTGTATACAAAAAAAGATACGACAATTATACCCACTACCGCCCACCAGTAGCCGCTGAAAAAGGCGCTTATCGTCATCAATATCTGTGTGGGCAGGGGCAGAGCCTCACCCATCTCCTCAAATATCTTTGCAAATTGGGGAATAACATAGGTCAATAATATCAGCACAGAGACAAGGCCTGTAACGCCTAAAAGCACCGGATATATCATCGCCGAATATATATGCTCTTTCAACTCGCCTGAGGTCTCTAAGTAATCGGCAAGTTTTTCCATAACGGCCTCAATAACGCCGCCGGCCTCAGCCGCCTTTATCATATTAATGTAGAGGCGCGTAAATACTTTGGGATGCTTAGAGAGCGATTCAGAAAATGAGCTGCCCTCGCGTATGGTCTTTAAGATAGATTGGATTATCGAACGCATCGTGTTGTTATCGGAGACCTCGACTAAAATACTGAGGCTTCTGTCAAGGGCCAGCCCTGCCCCCAGTAGCGCCGCAAGCTCTGTTGTAAATGTTAGTACCTCCTTTGAGCCGGATCTTTTGAATATCTCAATCTTGCCCTTTGGTTCGGAGCGCGTTATCGAAAGCGGGATAAGGCGTGAGTCCTTGAGTGAACTTATGACGATTTCCTCGTCCGGGGCGTTTATGACGCCGTTGTGATGGTCTCCTTCCATTGAGACCGCCTTGTAGTAAAATAGGGGTATGCTATACCTCCTGTGTTACCCGTAGTACCTCAGCAATAGTAGTCAGCCCGGCTCTGACCTTTTCAGCCCCGCTTTCAATGAGGGTGCTCATCCCCCGCCTCCTGGCGATTTGCCTGAGTTCGCTGGAGTCGGTGCTTTTTAAGATGGCCTTTTTTAGTTCGTCATCCACGACAAGAAACTCAAATATTCCCTTTCTGCTATAAAACCCCGTCCCCGCACACTGCTCGCAGCCTGTGCCCTTGTATAAGACGACATCTCGACTCAGGCCGATTAGAGCGAGTTCGTCAGGGGAGGCCGCGTCATTGTCTATTACCTTACAGGCGTCGCACACTATGCGCACAAGGCGCTGCGCAAGCACACCCCTAAGCGTTGATGTAAGCAGAAACGCCTCCACACCCATGTCAATAAGGCGGGTTACCGCCGAGGGGGCGTCGTTTGTGTGCAGCGTGGAAAACACAAGGTGCCCTGTCAGGGCAGACTGAATGGCAATCTCTGCCGTCTCAATATCTCTTATCTCTCCTATCATTATAATGTCCGGGTCTTGCCTGACGATGTGCCTTAGGGCACTGGCGAAATTAAGGCCGATTTGCTGCTTTACCTGTATCTGGTTTATGCCGTTGAGGTGGTACTCTATCGGGTCTTCAACCGTAATAATCTTCTTTTCGGGAGAATTTATCTTATCAAGCGCGCCATAGAGCGTGGTGGTCTTGCCGCTTCCGGTTGGCCCGGTGACAAGAATAATGCCGTGGGGCTTGGTTATCAGACTGTTAAAACCGTCTAAAATATTCTGCGGGAAGCCGAGCTGCATAAGGTCTATGACGATTGATTCCTTATCAAGTATCCTCATCACGATGCTCTCGCCGTAAAGGGTTGGCACGGTAGAGACGCGCATATCAATTTCTTTTATGGCAATCTTGAGTTTTATCCTGCCGTCTTGTGGGAGGCG
The DNA here is from genome assembly GCA_015233685.1 of Nitrospirota bacterium. Lineage (GTDB taxonomy): Bacteria > Nitrospirota > Thermodesulfovibrionia > Thermodesulfovibrionales > Magnetobacteriaceae > Magnetominusculus > Magnetominusculus dajiuhuensis. The sequence continues at coordinate 16,379 of JADFXF010000044.1, forward strand.
CCGCTCGGCGATATTGAGTTTAGCCATTATCTTTACCCTTGAGATAATGGCGGGCTGGAGTTTTTTCGGCGTGGATTCGACCTCTTTCAGGACGCCGTCTATGCGGTATCTGACCTTTAGCTCGTTTTCAAAGGGTTCGATGTGGATGTCACTTGCCCTGGCCTCTACTGCCCTTGAGATCAGGAGATTTACGAGTTTTATAATAGGGGCCTCAGAGGCAAGCCCCTTAAGGTGGTCAATGTCCTCATCGTAGTCGTTTATAGTGTCGAAACTTACATCGCTCATGTCCTCAATTATTTTGTTAATATTTGATTCCCTGCTGTAAAACTTATCTATATACTCACGGACTTCGGCCTCATCCGCCCCGATGGCCTCTATTTCGAGGCCTGTGGCTACGGCAAGGGCGTCTATTGTGCCAACGTCCCACGGCCTGGCCATGATGACCTTCAGGTGTCCGTCTTCCATATAACTTGGAATGATTAAGTTGATACTGATAAAGCGCGAGGATATGCCGTCAAGGACGATAGGAACACGGGGGAAGTCCTCCGGCCTGGCCACCCCGACTTTGGCTGTTTCAATCTGCTCATCTATTTGTGCCATCTGGTTATTGGGCAAATTCAATGAGTTTCCCGGCTATTTGCACCGCGTTGAGGGCAGCACCCTTTCTAAGGTTGTCAGACACAATCCACATGTTGAGGCCCGACGCTATGGATTCGTCTTCCCGAATACGCCCAACGTAAACCGCGTCTTTGCCCGCGCAGTCTATGGGCATGGGATAGACCCTTTTGTCCGGTGCGTCAAAGACAATAACGCCTGGTGCCTCTGATAAGATAGCACGCGCCTCGTTGGCCGTCAGCTTCTTTTCGGTCTCAATGTTGACGCACTCCGAGTGGCCTCTGAACACAGGTACGCGCACTGTGGTTGCGGTTAGTTGTATGGAGTTATCGCCCATTATCTTTCTGGTTTCGTTGAGCATCTTCATCTCCTCTTTCGTATAGCCGTTGTCCAAAAACACATCAATTTGGGGGAGGCAGTTAAAGGCAATCTGATAGAGATAGACGTTGCACTTTATCTCCTGAAAGCTGAGCAGGGCCTTAGTCTGCTCCAGCAGTTCATCCATTGCCTTTGCGCCGGTTCCAGATACCGCCTGATAAGTGGATACGACGATTCTCTTAATTTTAGCCCTGTCGTGAAGAGGTTTAAGGGCGACGACCATCTGAATGGTCGAGCAGTTGGGGTTGGCGATGATGCCGTTGTGTTTTTTTATGTCCAGGGGATTAACCTCCGGGACTACGAGGGGGATTTCCGGGTCCATCCTCCATGCGCTTGAGTTGTCTATGACGACGCAGCCGTCTTTGGCCGCAAACGGGGCGAAGTCCTTGCTCCTCTGCGCCCCGGCGGAAAACAGGGCGATGTCTATTCCCTTAAACACATCTTCCCTAAGGACTTCGACTTTTATCTCGTCGTCTCTGAACTCTATTTTCTTACCCTCTGACCGTTCGGATGCGAAGAGCCTAAGCTCTGAAACGGGGAATTTCCGCTCCTGCAAGATTGAGATCATCTCACCGCCCACAGCGCCGGTAGCCCCGACGACCGCGGTAACGTACTTGTCTTTTTTCTTTAACATTTCTTAACCGCTCCTTATATAGTTAGCGCTCCCGCTGGGATATTAACGCACGAACGTATTATAACTTTATTGTATATGATAAGAAAAGCCTCGCGTGGGTGCTAAATCCAGCAACAATTGGCACA
>JADFXF010000045.1:0-17546 GCA_015233685.1 Nitrospirota bacterium
ATCATTTCTATGTCAAGTATTAATTGCAATATATTTATAATATTAGTGGCTACTTATGTGCGCGTTTTGCTCTAACTCCTCTTTTTATAAAGATTTTACTCGTTTTGTCGGGGGAACATCCGGTATAAATTACTTCTGCAAAAAAAGCTACAATAAGCCATGTATCGCTTGCGGGAGCAAATAACGTGAAGCGCGCGGTGAAGCATACGCCATCTATTGATGACGACAGCATCTTTGATGATGCCGATGCGTTGATTGCGCTGGCGCAAAAGTCGTTTACAAGAGCGGCAAAGAAGGCCGTCGCCGAAAATGACGCCCTCGGTATACCAACGCACTACTCTGAAGGCGGCAAACTTTTAGTCCATATGCCGCCCATGAAGCTCAAACTGTCTTGAAAAAAGCCCTGTAAGGTGATTGCGCTCGCTCACAGCCTGTTGCCAACTTTTCCTGCGCCTTGCTTCGCCACAAACGCACGGAGCACGCTGTTCATGTAAGTTTGGTATCCCTTGCCCTTGCTACGAAACCAGTCAAGCACATCGGAATCCACGCGGATATTGATGTGCTTTTTGCCCGGGGGCAACCCGACAAATGCCTGACTCCAGTCCAATGGCTCATGCACATCGTCCGGGTTCGGCGGCGATGCTGGCCTCCAGCTCCTCCTCCGTCATAGCATCAACCTTCGTCCAGTCGGTGCGGTCCTCGCCGCGCTCGCACATAGCGGCAAGCTCTTCAGCCGTATAGCGCACGATATTTTCTTTTTTCTTCATCTCTTGCCCTCCTCATGGTGATAATACGAATGGAGTCATCACGCCGCGTCCATACAACGGCAATAAATTGGCCGTCTATTTCTCCTACGCTAACCCATCTCTCCTCTTCCCCTCCTGGCGACGGGACAGTGTGCAAATGCCTGCCGTCAAATAAATACCGTGCCTTAACGAAATCGAGATTCCGCGCTTTCAAAACGGCAAGCCGCTTAAGTTCTGACCACTCAAATATCATACTTTATTGTAACCACATTTGTGGTTTTTGTCAAGGCAAAAAAAGGTGAACACGCCGCGCCTTCACCGTTTTGTCTATTTTTAACATTGTCGGCTTTCAATAAACATGCGGGGTTACAGACGTTCATAGGGGGTAAACTGGACAAAAGGGTACATTTTGTATAGGTTCAGCGCGTGAAAATATCAATACATAAATCTGTCTCCTTTACGTTGTCCAGTAACTGGGATGTGACCCTGTTGTCCCCTTGTTCCCTTAATTCGCTGTCCCTCGTTTCCCCTTTTCAAATTAATACTTGGGATGGTATCAATTTACATTCCTTTGGCTCAGGGATATGATCTCCGAATTCTTTAGCCGTGTCAATCCATAATTGTATAGCTTCCTGAGCGTTGAACAATGCCGTTTCATAGGTATTCCCATGAGCAATACAACCTGAAAGTTCCGGCACTTCAGCAACAAAGACCAAATCCTCATCACTCCAATGAATAACAATTTCATACATTTCAATTAATCCTCTAATCAGCATCAAGTAGAAATCTCAGGGGTTTCGGCGAGGATTTCCTTAGCCCGTGCGATGTCTTTTTGTATTTGCGCCTTTAAATCTTCCGGGGTCGGGAATGCCTTCTCATCCCTGAGCCGCTTTATGAAATACACGCGTATGGTCTTGCCCACCAGGTGTGTATCATAGTTGAAGAGATGTACCTCGTATGCTGTGTGACCGCCTCCGAATGTGGGACAGAATGTTGGATTAGTGCCGATGTTTGTAACGGCGTCATAAATAACCCCGTCAACGCCCACCCGCACTGCATAGACTCCGGGCTTTGGCACCAGTTCATCCGGCAGCGACAGATTGGCGGTGGGTGTTTGAAGGATCGTCTTGCCTCTGCCCGTTCCGGTTATCACCTGTGACTGTATGAAATACGGCCTTCCCAGAAGTTTACGCGCCTCCCCGACATGCCCGCGCGTGAGCAGATTTCTTATTGCGCTGCTGCTTACCACATTTCCACAGCTCGTAACATTTCTGACCACGTTAAACTTGAAGCCGAATTTAGCCGCCCTCCTGCGCAGCACCTCAGTAGAGCCTTTCTTGCCCTTGCCAAATCTGTAATTATGCCCTACGATGATGTGCGCCGCCCCCAGCCGCCTGACCAGTATCTCTTCAATGAAATAATCAGGGGCTATTGACGAAAACTCCTTATTGAAATCTATACACAGCAGGACATCCATGCCGGTTTTCTCTATCAGCCCGGCCTTTATCTCAAATGGCGTCAATATTTTCAGACCCCTTTGCGGATTCACTACCTTAACGGGATGGGGGTCGAAGGTTATCACTATTGATGTGCCGCCAGCGCTGTCAGAGGCGGCCTTCACGCGCTCTAATATCCTTCTGTGCCCGGCGTGCACTCCATCAAAGTTCCCCAGCGTTATGATGGGATTGTGATATGTCTTCGTTAGATTCTGTAGTCCTCTTATTATCTCCAATGCCGTCTCCCGGTATGTTTTATTAAATCAACCTTACAATTATACAATTTTCAAAAAAAATAGTGTTATAATATTAGATATGGCAGTGCTGAAAATAAAGACATATCCCGCAAAGGTACTAAAGCAGGTTGCCAGGCCGGTTAAGGACATTTGCGCCAACACACAGAAGCTCCTTGACGATATGATAGAAACCATGTATGACGCCGCCGGAATAGGGCTTGCCGCGCCGCAGGTCGGCGTATCAAAAAGGATCATCGTAGTGGATACCTCTGCGAAGGACGGCACCGAGCGCGACCCACTGATAGTTATTAATCCGGAGATTGTCTACGCCGAGGGGGATGTGCTGTCCACCGAGGGCTGCCTGAGCCTGCCGGAGTTCACCACAACCGTAGAGCGTCGGGCGCTGGTCTTCGTCAGGGGCCTCGACAGGGAGGGCAATCCCGTTGAGGTTGAGGCCTCAAGGCTCCTGTGCAGGGCGCTGCAGCACGAGATAGACCACTTAAACGGTATCCTGCTGCTGGATAAAGTCAACATAGATGACGGACTACCACATGCAATCGGCAATAAAACCCAAACGTGATTACCTCATAACGGTAAAAGGGATTTGATTTGAATATAGTTTACTTTGGGACTCCGGCCTTTTCTGTCCCTTCGCTTAGGGCGTTAATAGAGGCCGGACACAGTGTTAAGGCCGTTGTGACGAAGCCTGAGATGGGTAGGCGAGCGTTGCCCTCGCCCATAAAGACGCTTGCAGAGGCGTTGTCTCTGAGGGTCATCCAGCCTCATTCTATACGAACGCCGGAGTTTGTCCTTGAAATGCGGGACTGCGCCCCGGATGTGATTGTCGTTACGGCCTATGGAAAGATACTTCCGTCAGAGCTGCTAAAACTTCCACCGCTTGGGTGTATAAACGTACACGCCTCTGTGCTGCCGAAATACAGGGGGGCAGCCCCGATTCAGCGCGCTATTCTTGACGGTGTAAGGGAAACCGGCGTCACCACGATGTTGATGGACGAGGGCGTTGACACGGGGGCGGTGTTTTTAATAAGAACGACCGATATAGGCGAAGGTGACACGGCCATCGAATTGACGAAACGCCTTGCCTCTTTGGGCGCGGAACTGCTGATTGAGACACTTACGGCGATAGAGCAGGGTACGCTTAAGGCCGTGGCGCAGAAGGGCGTCCCCTCATATGCCCCTCCCATTACCAAAGAGGACTGCCGAATCCTCTGGCTACGGCCTGCCCGTGAGATAGTTAATCTTATCAGGGGGCTTTGTCCTGTCCCCGGTGCGTTTACGTTTATCAATGGACAGCGCGTGAAGATACTAAAGGGCGCTGTCAGCAAGTTGCCGAATGAAGATCATAGGCCCGGCGATGTCGTAAGAAAAGACCACGACGGTTTATTAATAGCCGCCGCGGACGGCCTCGTCTCAATAGAGGAACTCCAACCGGAGGGGAAAAGGCCGATGTCATTCAGGCAATACCTGAGCGGCAGGGTCAACGCGAAGGAGGAAATCCTCCGTGTGGACTAAATTATTACGTGGGATTGTGCTAAAGATATATTATCCTTTTCTGATGTTGCTGGGCGCATTTTTTAAGGACAAGAAGGAGGGTTTTCAGCGGCATGTCATCAATTTAAACAACAAACTGGTTCTAAAACAGGGCATAAAGACGCGGAAAATCCTTCTCATGCTCCCGCACTGCCTCCAAATAGACAAGTGCGACATAAGGATAACGAACAACATATATAACTGCAAGCGATGTGGCAGGTGTGGCGTAAAGGACCTGATTGCAGTCTCGGAAGAGAAGAAGGTGGAGTTATACATGGCCACAGGCGGTTCAGTCGCAAGAAAGATAGTCACCGATGTCCGGCCTCAAGCCATAGTGGCCGTGGCATGTGAGCGCGACCTGAGCAGCGGGATAGTTGATTCCTACCCGCTGCCGGTTATAGGGATTCACAACGAACGCCCGTACGGCCCGTGTTTCAACACCAACGTAAGCATAGAAAAAGTCATTGAAGCCATAAATGCCCTGTGCCCGTAAGGGCGGCCTGTATGGCTGGTTGCTTATGACAATCCTCTAAGAGGGTTGTATTTAAAGCCGGTGCTTTTGGCACTGGTATCTGCTTTGGAGAAATGAGGAGAGAATGCGAGATGCGAAAAGGTTCTGTTGTAGTGCTGCTGTTGTTGTTTTTTAGCCTCACGTTGTGTTTTTTGGTTTATGCTGAAGCGGGAACCATCAATTTCCCTGATGGGAGAAAGTATGTCGGGGAAGTTGAGGATGGCCAGCCAAACGGGCAGGGGACATTGACTTTCCCTGATGGGCGGAAATTTGTAGGGGAATTTGAGGATGGCAAGGCAAGTGGTAAAGGGACGTTTACCTGGCCTGACGGGCGGAAATACGTTGGGGAATATGAGGATAGTCTGCCAAACGGCAAGGGGACTTTGACGTGGCCTGATGGTAAAAAGTATGTCGGGGACTTTGAGGATGACAAACTAAGTGGGAAGGGGACTATGACATGGCCTGATGGTAAAAAATACATTGGGGAATATGAAAACAGCGAACCAAACGGTAAAGGGACATTGACCATGCCTGATGGAACGAAATACGTCGGGCAATTTAAAAACGGTAGACCAACCTCGTCCAGGTCTGACGAATAACAGCGATTGAAGGCTGATGGAGTGACGGGGGCATACCGCCGACGCAACTGGCGTTGGCGGTGTCCTCAGTTGAACCAGCGATGTCTGTAACATTGCCAACTCATATTCGGTAAAGTGAAGATTATAGCTTTCAGAGTTAAGAAAGGCCGATAAAGTCATTGCAATCACTTAATTGTTTTTGATACTATAGCTGAGGTGTCGCACTTGATGGCACCGAGAAAATGTCGTTGGGGTTATGCGGAATGGTACAGCGTTGGATTCTTATAAAAATTCCAAAAAGGGATAGTTTTGCCGTCATTTGAGGAAAAATGAGGGCAATCACGCAGTCTGATTTTAGAAATGCTGCCAAGCGTCACTGGGATGACGCAGAGTATTTGTTGAGAGATAATAGATTGGCAAATGCAGACCAATTATTCGGTTTGTCTGCTGAGTGTGCGTTGGCGGCTGTTATGCTATTATTTACTAGTATTAAGAAACTCAAAAAAAACTACAAATTTCATATCAACGAGTTATGGGATAAATTCATAACGTTTGCGGAAGGCAGGAATGCTATCAAATACACCTATCCACTTCGTGCTTCCAACCCTTTTAGTAACTGGAGCGTTGAACAGCGTTATTACAATGGTACAAGTATAACCAAAGAGATTGTTGATGAGCACATGAAAGCTGCCAAGACGGTCAAAGGGATACTTAATAAAGCTATTTTAGATGGAGTTTGAAAATGAGCCAAAAGCATGTACTTTTTGAGGATGCGTTGGGTATTGCAATCGAAAAAACCAGGAACAGAGGTAACATCTTTGGTAAAAAGGTTGTTTTAGTGAGAGACTTTCGTGGCTGTATTCGGGTATTAATGCAAAAGAAAAAATTGTTGGCTAAACAAAAAACAGAATTAAATAAATATAGGAAGGAGTTATCAGAGGCTCTGGGCGCTTATGGTTTTCCGCCGGATAGTATGGTGTTGGATGCAGATGACCTGGAGCAGGGAGATCAATTATTTGATTCGAGTGACCTGCATCTCATAACTTATGATAAGAAAACAGATTTTACTATCAAACTGCTTGAAAGGCAGATAATTGGCCAAGATTGGATTCGTGAGCCGCTTGAACGTCATACAACAACCCGGCGTGTTACGTTTTTCGGGATTAAGGGTGGTGTAGGCCGTTCGACTGCGCTCGCTAATTGGTCATGGCGATTGGCTAAACAAGGGAAAAAGGTATTGATTTTCGATCTGGATTTAGAATCACCCGGGGTGAGTAGTACGTTGCTGCCTGAAAACTTACTGCCTGATTATGGGATCGTTGACTGGTTCGTTGAAGATGGTGTCGGCCAGGCAGATATCGTAAACAATGCAATGACCGCCTCAAGCCCGCTGGACAAGGACCTGCCTGGGGAAATTAGAGTCGTGCCAGCTTTCGGACGAGATGCAAAAGATTATCTGCCCAAACTCTCAAGATGTTACGCAGACTCTAACGGTAATACGTTCAAACCGTGGGCAAAGCGTCTGCAGCAGATGGTTGAGCAGGTGGAAGACTATGAAAAGCCGGATTTGGTTATTCTGGACAGCCGGGCTGGCCTACATGATATCGCAGCGGCTTCAGTTACCCGCATGGATGCGGAAACTTTTCTTTTTGCTGTCGATTCGGCACAAACATGGAAAGCTTACTCTTTTTTGTTCGAGCAATGGAAGCAGCTCCGGCAGATACGAGAATTCCGGCATAGGTTACAAATTGTGGCGTCCTTGATTCCTGAAACAGGGCGTCCCGAATACTTAACGCGATTCATTACGAACTCGTGGGATTTGTTCCAGACATATCTTTACGATAAAGATGATTACGATGAGACAGGTGCAACAACCGATGATGTCTTCAATTTTGGTCAGAATGATGACGAAGCACCGCATTACCCGCTTCCGGTCTATTGGCAACGTGCATTGCAGGAATTCAATCCCGTTAGCGGCATAGACGAAAAGGTCGTCAAAGAAGCCATGGGTAAGTTTATGGAAGAGGCTGAAAAAATAGTTTTTGAGGATGGCAACATTTGATTGATTACAAGTTTCCTATGGAAATACGAAATGTGATAATGGATGCCCTACCTCAGGGTATGGCGGTTTCTGGAGAAATACCAGATCAAAAATATACGTTTATACCCATGGGACATTCAAAGGCATTACACCCTGACGCCGTGCTGGTAAGCGGAATCAGAGGGTCAGGAAAAAGCTTTTGGTGGAGCGTTCTACAGAGTAATGAACACCGCCAAATGGTAGCGCATCTCTTGCCCAAATCCAATATATTTGAAAACACAATAGTGTCCGTAGGGTTTGGAGTTGGAGAACCTCATTCTTCAGGTAATTATCCCGATAAAGACACGCTTGTGCAATTAATAAGCCAAAAATTAGATCCTAGGCATATTTGGCGCACTATTGTGTTTCAGCAGGTTATAATGAATACGCTCAAACTCCCTCCGACATATCCTGCTTCAAAGTGGGCGGATAAAATCAAGTGGGTTATCGCGCAACCGGAGGAAGTGCAACAGCTATTGTTTACTGCCGATCAAATACTTGATCGCAAGGGCATCCACCACTTAATTCTCTTTGACGCATTAGATCGTACAGCGGATGATTGGCCGACAATGCAAAAGTTAATACGCGGCCTTTTACAAGTCTTATTGGAGTTCAGATCCTACAGGCGTATCAGGCCAAAGGCATTTGTAAGGCCAGACCATATAGAAGATAAGGAAACCACCAGTTTTCCCGACTCGTCGAAGCTTTTAGCCCAAAAGGTAGAGTTACGCTGGCCAAGGACTGAGTTATATGGCCTGCTTTGGCAATACCTTGGAAATGAGCCGGAAAACGGGGGGCTTTTTAGGGATGGATGCAAGGAGATTCTCAGTCTGAACTGGAAGATGTTCGGAGATGTTTGGACGATGCCCAACGACATGCGAATTGATGAAGAGGCACAAAAAAAAGTTTTTCATTCCATTACTGGCTCATGGATGGGTAAAGACCACAGGCGTGGTTTTCCTTATTCATGGTTACCGAACCACCTTGGAGACTCCAGTGGACAGGTAAGTCCAAGGAGCTTTCTATCCGCTATTCGCCAAACCGCCGAAGACAAACCACGTTTATACTATGAATACGCTCTTTATTATGAAAGCATAAAAAGGGGGGTTCAGAAGGCTTCAAGTATTCGGGTTCTGGAAATGCAAGAAGATTATCCATGGGTGGACATAGTAATGAAACCATTATCCGGTCTGACAGTTCCGTGCCAATTTGGGGAAATCGCCCGACGATGGAAAGAAAAAAATACTTTAGAACGTTTGAAAAACGCTATTTCCAGTGCCACGATTAAACTCCCTCCTGTGCATTTGAATGAAGGTGATGATGGTATAAGGCAGGATATTGAAGACCTGGGAGTGTTCCAGCGTATGTTGGACGACAGGGTTAATCTACCCGATGTCTATCGGGTAGGCTATGGTTTGGGACGTAGAGGCGGTATAAAAAAGGTTGCCCGTGATGCCCGTGAATGAGCCTGGTGAAAGGAAAAAAAGGGGGAAAGGACTGCCGCCCCTTTCCCCCTTCTGAAATTGTCTGATTATGTTTAAACCGCTGCTGCCATCGCCTTTTCGGTCTCTTTGAGCCATAGAAGTCTTGAGCCGTTTACTAATGAGACATTTGCCTTCGCCATGAATTGCGCTGCGTCAACCTCTAAGCCGTCTACTTTTGCAAATGGTTTTATTGACGGGGCTGCCTTTGACGCGGCGAGCGCGTTTTCTACTTCTTTCAAAGTGGGTTCAAATATATCTGCCCCCGACGCTTTTGCCAGAGATATGGCGATTTCACAGAGAGTTTTTGCTTCGCCCTGCGGGGTGACCGTTTTTGTGAGCTGCCTCATCCTTCCCATGTAATCTACTATCGTGCCGCCTCGCTCTAAAAACGCCGCGGCTGGTAATACGATATCGGCCTCTTTCGCTAATTCGGTCAGGTGTGAATTCGCTACGATAAGAAAGTCGAGCTTAGGCCTCTTATCTATTGGTACATCTCCGGCCACTAACAGCGTCTTTACGCCGCCCGATACCATCGCCTTATAGCTTACGCCCGTTCCACTGAGATTCAGCGCTGTTACACCCTTTGCGTTTGCCTCAATCGGAATTGAAAGCGCCGCGCCCTTTATCGCTGCCACGTTTTGGGCCGCCCCAAACAACGACGGCGACGATATGATGACCGGACTTTGCGCTTCAACGTAAACAACTGCTGCCTTCTCCATGTCCTCCGATACCGATGCACCGGCAACATCCAGCCCCTTAGGCATGGCTAAACCCTTGTCAGAGAGCGCCTTCGCAAGGTTCTTTAACGTATCGGCCTCGCTGCCTTTCAGGACGATGTCGGCCACGTCCGCTATCTTTACGTCGTCGGAGTTAATCACAATTAATTTGGCCTTTCTGTCGGCCTTCGTGCGAATCAACGCGTCAAGGGCCGGTAATACGCGCTCCCACTGATTCGGATTCAGACCGGCTACAACTATCAAATCGGCGGCCTCTAAATCCACGGCATCACCGGGCAACGTTGCCGCGTCGCCGTAGAGAGATACCGACGAATCAATGTTTTCTATCCCGGCCTTCGCCGCATATGCCTTAATGGCAGCCGCGTCCTCGTTCGTGATAGAGCCGGAGGTCACTATGCCTGCGTCCTTGGATTTCATTTTCCCTGCGGCAATATTGAGGGCATCGTCCCATGAGGTCCCTTCAAGTTTGCCGTTTACGCGTTTCATCGGCGTCAGCAGCCTGTCATGCGCGCTAAGGCTGTCAAACCCGAAGCGACCAATGGCGCATATAAAGTGGTCGGCTCTGGCGCCGCAGCCGCCCGCCCTTATCTTCATTATATCGTTGCCCTTTTTGTATATCTTCACATCACAGGCGTTGCCGCACGAAAGACATACCGATTCGAGCTTCTCATACTCCCACTCCCTGCCCTTTCTCCACCTGTCCGCCTCAAGCAGGGCATTTACCGGACATACGTCAACGCAGCTTCCGCAAAACGTGCAACCTGACTCCTGAAGCGGCCTGTCGTCTGCCGTTGTCACCTTTGAGCCAACCCCACGCCCCATAAAGTCCAGTACCGAGGTGCCCTGTTCCTTGCATACCCTGACACAACGTCCGCAGAGGATACAATAATCAGGGTCGCGCTTGATAAACGGGTTTTTATCGTCTATGGCAAACCCGAACTTCTTTCTGGTGAACTGAGACTCCTGAAGCCCGAATTCATAAGCGTATTGCTGCAGATTACACACGGAGGCCTTCGTGCAGGTCATGCAGTCAAGCGGGTGCATAGAGAGAATCAAATCAATTACGAATTTCCTTACTTCCAGTATCTTTTCATTGTCTGTTACTACGTCCATGCCTTCTTTTGTCTTCATAATACAGGCGGTCATCTGCCTTCCGCCCACCTCGACAATACACATCCTGCACGCCCCAATGCCCTTCATCCCTTCAAGGTAGCAGAGGTTTGGTATGTGAATCCCCACGGAGCCTGCCGCCTCTATCAGGTTTATCCCCTCAGGGACTTGATACGGCTTGCCGTTGATTTTTATGTTTACCATGTCGGCCATTACTCCTCCTTATTGGAAATATATGTTTTTCAGACTATTACAGTCTCTAATACCTTTTTGTCAACTATCTCTACCGCCCCATATTTGCAAACCCTGACACACTCGCCGCACCTGCTACACCTCTTGTCCACTATCTCATAGGGGATATATCCTGAGAAACGCATGTCCTTCTTCTCTCCGAGTATGGCAAAGTCCTTACAGGCAACCCTGCACTCATCGCACGACACGCACTTATCAGGAATCACCCTGTACTGGATGCTCCCCTTGCACTCCCTTTCCGGGCAGCCACCGGCAACGTGCACGTCATAGACTTCGGGGGCTTTCTCCAGCGTGTCTATGATGAACTTCGCCGTGTCCTTGCCCTTTTTGCACATTGACGCCTCAAGCATCAGCGGGGCGATTTGCCTTATTTTCTCTAAGTCCGCCGGAGTTGCCTCAGCCTTTGACAGCTTTAAGAGTCTTATCCTCATCTCGTAGCTTCCCATCGGACACGGCAGGCACCTCGCGCACATCGGGCCGTCTATGAACTCGTTGAGAAATAGTAACGCCTTCTGGACGATACACTGCAACTGGTTCGTATCCTCTGTTATCTCTTTCATGTCTTTTTCTTTTTCAGCCATTTCGCCTATCTCCCCACACCGGAAAGTCTCTTGCCTTTTCCTATTTTTACCGCCCCTATCGGGCACGCCGTAAAACAGCCCTTACATTTCGTACACATGTCCTGGTCAATGAAAAACGACCTTCTGGTCTCTTTTACAGCGCCAAAGGCACAGGCCTGTTTACATAGGCCGCAGAGAAAACACTCAGAGTGGTCAATAGTAAAGGTGCCCAGCCCGCTGCACACCTTCGCGCGGCAATATTTATCGTGGACATGTTCCTCGTACTCTTCTCTGAAATATTTCAGCGTCGAGAGAATCGGATTTGGGGCACCCTGACCGAGGCCGCACAGAGAGCCTTTTTTAACAAGTCGGCTTATCTTCTCAAGACGCTCTATATCGCTTGGAACTCCCTTTCCAGTTGTTATCCTCTCAAGTATCTCAAGCATCTGATACGTGCCTATCCTGCACGGGGGACATTTCCCACATGACTCTTCCTTCGTAAATGATAGGAAAAACTTCGCTACATCCACCGCGCATGTATCCTCGTCCATTACGACCATGCCGCCAGAGCCCATCATTGAGCCGGCCTTCGTCAGCGAATCAAAGTCAACCTTTAAATCTAAAAACTCCTCAGGCAGACATCCCCCTGACGGGCCTCCGGTCTGTACGGCCTTGAACTTCTTACCATCAAGTATGCCGCCGCCTATGTCATATATTATCTCTCTCAATGTAATTCCCATAGGCACTTCAACAAGCCCCGTGTTTTTCACCTTTCCGGTCAACGCAAACACCTTTGTGCCGGGGGAATTCTCAGTGCCGATACTCTTAAACCATGCCGCGCCGTTTTCTATTATCGGGGGCACACAGGCATACGTCTCTATGTTATTGAGATTGCTTGGAAAGCCCCACACACCACCGCCCGGTTCAGATAACCTTGGCGGACGTGGCCGTGGAAATCCCCTGTCGCCCTCTATTGACGCCACAAGCGCCGTTGACTCACCGCATACGAACGCCCCCGCCCCTTCTCTTACGTCCATGTGGCATGTGAAGTCCGTACCCATTATGTTTTTGCCCAGCAATCCAATTTCTTCCGCCTGTTTAATGGCGTGTTTGAGGTTCACAACCGCAAGCGGGTACTCGTGCCTTACGTAAACAAACCCGTACTGCGCCCCTATGGCATAGGCACACAGGAGCATCCCTTCAAGCAACCCGTGCGGGTCTCCTTCCATAATAGACCTGTCCATAAACGCGCCGGGGTCTCCTTCGTCGCCGTTTGCGATGACGAATTTTATCTTGCCGGGGGCCTTCTTTGAATGCCTCCATTTTTGGCCGGCTGGAAACCCCGCCCCGCCTCTGCCCCTGAGGTTTGCCTTATCAACCTCCTCTAAGACCTCATCGGGGGTCATTGAGCTGAGGGCCTTTGCCAGCGCCGCATAACCACCGACGGCTATGTAGTGGCGTATTTGCAGCGGGTCTATAAGGCCGTTGTTTTTCAGGGCAACCCGCACCTGTTTTTTGTAATAAGGTACAGAGTCCATCATTTCACACGGCTCTTCCGCAATGGAATCCCTGTAAAGGAGTTTTCTTATGGGAAAACCGCCCGATATAGTGGACGAAACGATCTCATGGGCGTCTGTGTTTTTGACCTTCTGGTAGTAGTAGCCCCACGGCTCGACCTTCATTATCGGGCCTTGCTGGCAAAATCCCTGGCAGCCGGTCTTCACTATCTCTACCGACTTATGTTCCGCCCCAAGCTCATGCTCTAAGTTCGCCACTACCTTGTTTGCGCCTGAGGCCGTACAGGCAGTGCCGCAGCACATCCTTATTCGCGGCACGTCTTCCCTGAACACCTCTTCTTTCAGGAGCAGGCTGAGGTTGTTGAACTCTTCTATGTTTTTAATTTTCTCCATGCGCCACGCCCTCTTCTTCTATCACAGTTATCAGGTGTTTTATCTTCTTCGGGCCTATTGTTCCCATAACATCCTCGTTTATTGTAACCACAGGGGCAAGCCCACAGCAGCCTACACAGCCCACCGTCTCAAGCGTCAGCTTAAGGTCTGGCGTGGTCTCCCCGGCCTTTATGTGAAAGCGGTCTATGAGAGCGGTCTCCACCTTTGCCGCCCCTCTGACGTGACAGGCCGTTCCCTTACACACCCTTACGATTTTCTTGCCGCGCGGGGAGAAGTGAAACTGCTTGTAAAAACTTGCCACGCTGTATATCTCGGCCAGCGATATGGCGAGCTTCTTTGACAGCGACCTCAGCACATCCTCCGGCAGATAACCATTGTCCGCTTGTATCTTATGGAGCGTGGAGACAAGAACCCCTTTTCTCTTGTCGTGGCCGCACAAGACCTCACTGACAATGCCTATCGAATCATTAACATCTATTGTCTCTATGTTCATTAAGAAAACCTCCCCCTTAGGATGCGGCCTGTTCTTTTTCTAATTTTCTTCTGTCTTCCATAGTCATAAGCACCCTCTCCGCACCGAACTTGCCCTGTTCATATTTCTTGAGTTTCAGGGCGTCTCTCTTTTTATCTATCGCGGCAAGCGTCTTTTCAAATATCTCTTTCGGGTCGTTTATGAATTCGAGTTTGCCGCCGAATCTCTTTTCCCAAAGCTCGGTCTTTATCTTTTTCACTACACTGCTTGCCTCAACCGGACTTTCTGAACCAAAGATTACGTACATCCCGGACGCAACGAAATATACCCCTATGGCCAGGGCCTTCTCGCTCATCCACTCAGGGGCTATACCCACAGCCGGCAGGTCCGATATATCGTCGCCAAGTCCGCCCTCTTCCACCATCTGTGTGGCTATCGTCAGAATTCTTGAATTATCCACACACGCCCCGAGGTGCAGTATTGGAGGAACACCTATGGCCTCGCACACCTCTCTGAGTCCAGGCCCTGCCATCTCAAGCGCCGTCTCCGGCGTCATGTAACCGGCCTTCGCGCACGAAGCAGCCCCGCAGCCCGTTGATACCACAAGGATATCGTTTTTGATAAACTCTGTGGCCAGATAGTTGTGAAAGCTGTCCTGCATTATACGGGGATTGTTGCAGCCGACGACACCGACAACACCCCTTATGCGCCCGGCCATTATGGCGTCATTGAGCGGCCTGAATGAGCCTCTGAAGCTGCCGCCCTGCATATACTCTATATATTCGTGGGAGAAACCGGCGATAAGCGGTTTAAAGCTTGACACGCGGCTTCCCTCTGTGGTGCGGTTTGGATAGTTGTCACAGGCAAGCCTGAGTATCTCTCTGGCAACTTCCTTTGCCCTGTGCTCGTCGTATTGAATATGTATGGCGTCTATCATCTTGCCTTTGAGCGAGGTGGTAATGACCTTCGTGTGGAACTTTTTTGCCACTTGCGCAACCGCGGGCATAATGCACTGCACATCTACTATCATCGCCTCGGCAAGGCCGGTCATTATGGACAGTTCCTGATTCAGAAACCCGCCCGCCGTCGGAATCCCGTGGCGCATCAACACCTCGTTTGCCGTACAGCACATGCCGACGAGATTTATGCCGTTTGCGCCCTTGCTCTTAGCGTACGCGACAAGTTCCGGTTCGGACGATACATCCACTATCATCTCAGCCAGCGTCGGTTCATGGCCGTGAAGGACAACATTCACCTCATCGCCTTTCATTACTCCAATGCTGGCCGTAGAGTGTACAGGCTCGGGGGTACCAAAAAGTATGTCAGTTATGTCGGTACTGAACATGCTGCCGCCCCAGCCGTCGGCAAGGGATACCTTTACGGCGGCCATCATGAGATTTTCGGGGTCCTGGTCAACACCCATATGGGTGCGGTGCATGGCCTCACACACCTCCCTGTCTATACCGCGGGGGGTTACACCCCATTTTTTCCATATCTCCTGACGCTTCTTAGGTGCCCTCTTCACATACGAGACCTCGCCCTTTTGCCGGCCAAAGTTCTCAATTATTTTCTCGGCCACTTCCTTTCCAATCTGCCCTGTGGTCTTCCCCTCTATGGGAATATCAAGGATACCGGCCACTCTTTTCAGTTTCTTCACATCCTTAATCTGAAAATCAGGGGCCTCTCCTGTTGACGCCTCAAGGAGCGTAAAGGCCATATCTCTGGCATGGTCGCTGTGTGCGGCAGTCCCCGCCGCGCACATCCTCAGAAAGTTCCTTGACGATACCACAGGCAGCGTTGCCCCGCATACACCGGCCGCCGTTTCCTCGGCGTCAGGCCCTACCAGCCTGCACGGCCCCATAAAACATATCTTACAGCAGGCACCTGTGTGGCCAATCGGACATGGCTTTAAGGACTCCGCCCTGTCAAAGGCAGACTTTATCCCATGGGCATGGCCCCACTCCAGTATCTCTTCGGCCACCTTATCAACACTTTTTATATTCTTTATATCTTCCATTTAAAGGCTCTCCTTATTTAGAGCTATTTACAGGCCAAACCTGCCTGTGTGTGCGTTAAAACATCGAAGGCATAGCAAGCGCCGGATGTTCAACTGACGTTAGGAACTCAAGGAGTTTCTCGCTGTCCTCGGCTATCGTCTCATCGGCGATTTTATCCAGGAAATCAGGGATGCCCTCCTCCTCCGCCCTCGGCTGAAGGCCGTCCTTTACCCTTTCTTTCAGGGCCTTCGTCATCCATACCACGCGCTTTAGGCCGCCGTCGCCATAGAGAAACTTCCTGCTCGTGATGAAATTCACCCCTATGCCCATAAACCCTGGTGTCTGCACCCCGCCGCCTACCGTACCGGCAAGCGATGAGAACTTCATCCCAATAGGCGTCATGCCCGTGTGTCCCCTTTGCACTATCATAACCCCGTTGGCCTCCGGCACTACGCACATAATGCACTCAAAACACCCGCATGAGGTCATCGGATTTTCCATTATCGTATAGGCGTTCATCGTATCAAGGGCACCGCCCGTTGACGCCTTTATGTAGTCATCAACACCCGTCCACCGGCCATATCTCTGGTCAAGCACTTCGCCCTTTGTTATAGGCTGATTACCGCCCGTTGGGTCTATGCCAAAGGCGGCCTTGCAGTCAAGCCAGTTATACGCCCCACAAAGGCCAAGACGCTCAGGCGTTATTACGCATGTATGGCTCGGAGCGAATGACTGGCACAGAAGACACGAATAAAACTGCTCCACAGACTCATCAGTCAGTGAGCCAAGCCTCTGGTCCCTTTCCTTCCATGTCTTGCGCGCCTCTTCGCGCTGCTTTATGACTTCCTGCTCGTCCGTAAACAGAGTAACCTGAATCTTATCCACAATAGCCTTGAATCTGCTATGGGTCATCGTGTGCTGAATCTTTGCAATGTCCTCAAGGGTGAACCCCTCGGCCTTGGCCGCCTTGCTTACCCTTAGCCAGTTGACGTCGCGCTGGCCCATGTGCCATATGCCCTGTCCCTCGTTTATATTGTGGTGGAGTTTTCTCTCCATAATTGGCTCATAATCGGACTGCATCTCCCTGCCCGCTACCTCAACAAGGATGCCAAGGGGCATTGAGCCACCGGCCTCATAACGCTCCTTCCAGTTCTCACCTTTTATGATTATCTTGCCGTCTTCTATCTCGTCAAGCTCACGCCCTTTTATAAACTCAAAGGCCGGTGTCCTGTTGCCGCCAAACTCTATAAACGTATCCTCTTTCCTTATCCTCTCACCCTCAAACGCCGGGCCATAGGCAATTGGAATCGGAGGCTTATGTGATACTATCTTAAGTCCCCTGACCTCTATGGCCTTAGAGACTATCTTTGCGTGGTCATACTCCTTGTCAACCTCTTCATATGTACACACACCCGTGGGGTGAATTACCGGCACATCAGTATCGCAAATAGCCGGGAAGCCCATGTTTATAGCCCCGGCGCCGGTTGCCCACTTCACATCGTCAAGCGGACCCATCGGCAGGGCAAAGGCAAACACCCTGTCCTTCGTATATTTCAGACAGCCCTTGTAATCGCCCGGCTTCACGCCGCCGTATATCATGGCCGCCCTTACCGCCCAGTCCAGCGCATAGAGCGTGTGTTCGGTCTGCGTCCCAAGCGGCACTACATAGACGTCCCAGCCCAACTCTACCTTCTTTCTCTGAAGCTGCCTCGTTATTGTCTCACCGTTTGACATGCCCGAAAGAAATACAAGTATATTCTTCTCCTGCAGTTCCCTCACAATGCGCGCCGCGGTGTCATCATCAGGGGCAGCCCCTATAATAGCCG
>JADFXF010000045.1:17575-18014 GCA_015233685.1 Nitrospirota bacterium
ACCAACTGAATACCGAGGTTTCTCTGTATCGTGTCGGTTATAAACCCGTTATAGACCAATCCTGTTACGGGGTCTTTCTCCGGCTCAAGGCCCTCAAGGTACCTCATCGCAAGCCATATCTCCTCAGCAAACAGGGTTGCCATACCGCTGTCTAACGCCTCACCCAGATAGGGCGTCCACTCCTTGTCTGTCGGCTCCGGGTGCAGCAATGCCTTTGCCATCATCAGGGCCTCTTTCATGTCCTTCAGCGTCTTTACCGCAAAGCCCGTCATCGCATATATCAGCGGCAGATAAAACGCCGTATCCGGGAATTCGAACACGTAGTCATCGCCTTTTTCGGCAATATGCTTAAATAACAGCTGCTCAGCATTGTTGAAAACTTTATGCGCACCCCTTATAGCGCCGGATGCTATGATTTTTGACATCTCAACCTCCTTAA
>JADFXF010000046.1 GCA_015233685.1 Nitrospirota bacterium
ACATCCTCAAGCCAAATACGATTCCGGACAAGCCGGAATGACGACAAGACAAGAAGGGTGATGACAATTTATTGTCGCGGAGTGAGATAAAATATATTATTGTAGGTATGATTTAGAAATGGAATTACACCGTTTTCTTAAAGACTGGATTCCTGCTTTCGCAGGAATGACAAAATTACTCATGTGAACGCAACCTGGTATAATGTGGAGTGCCTGTCCTACCGGTTCAGCAAATCAAAAGCTACGATTCACTTAACTCTACAGCCGATAGGACAAACACTCTCCCCTGTTTAAGTAATTATGATTTCCATTGTACACCACATGGTATCCAAGCGCCACCATTATAGTAATATACATAACCATCTGTCCAGGCTATAAGGAAACCACCATTCGTAAAGTACTGAACATAGTATGTACCTCCATTATAAGTTCCCGAAGTAACAGCACCGGATTTCGTTCCTAAGTACGAGGCGAATTGACCATATATTGTATTAATTATCGTCGTTACCCTATCTGAGTCGCTTATTGTTTTCCATGTTACCCAGAAAGAGTTCCAGCTGCCGCCAGAATAGAAATACATAAATCCATCCGCCCCTGCTAAAATGGCTGTGCCATTGGTAAACAACTGGACATAATATGTGCCGTTTGTTGTTGTTACCGAAGTTACACTACCTGTTTTTGTTCCAAAGAATGTACTGTATTGTACTGATAAATCATAAATTCTCAGCGCAGCGTTGCTATATACAGTATCGGACGTACTTAAAATTGCATTCCAAGTACCTGAACTGGTTGCAGTGCATGATGGGATGCCAAATCCACCGCTTGACTTATAAGTAAATGTCCATTTGCCGGAGGCCGTGCCGTTACTTGATAGTGTGCCTTGAAAAGTAGTGGGATCGGCTTCGTCGTAGTTGAGTGAAACTGCACCGGTGGAGACATCAGACCCCGGCGTCATCGTAAAGCTGATGGAAGCACTACCTGTGCACGTCGAGGAGCCAGATGTTGAGGTAGCCGTAAAATTGTCGGATATGTAGGTTAATTTACCTCCAACTACTGTAAAGCTAATCCCTTTCCCCTGACTAGTTATGGCAATCCATGAGCCGTCGTACTGCGATGATGACGATGCTTCGGGACTTTCATCCTGATCGGCATATACTATTGTAAAGCATAAACATGAGACTAACAACAGACAGACACTGATTTTTAATTTACTGTACTTTGTCATAGTTTTGTCCTCCATTATTCACGTGCTGCCTTGTAACATTGGCGACATTGATGACGCCGATGACAAAGACCGCTGAATGCATATATAGCCCTTGAAAAGGGCTGCCAATTGAACGGCTTTTACCTAACTTGCATATGCAAGAAATGATAATGAGATAAAGTGAACAGCCTGCTTTTCTGATTTCGGCAATGTTATCGTCAACATGGCCGCCAGAACATCATCCCATCTAACAGCTTATCCCAGCCTATAGATGATATATTAAGATGCGACATATACATTATAATTTATAATTAGAGATATGTCAAGCATTATACTATACATTTAGTATATATAGTATATACAGTATAATATACGATATAACTAATTGTATTTAATAGTTTTTTTAATATATTACTAATATCATAGATGTTAATATCATACAATGATATAGCTATACTAATAAAGTGTCTCGCATAATATAATATGTTACAAAAAGGTAACAATTTGAAATGTATTATGTTACTTCAATGTAACGTTTCTGTTTGCCATAAGTGTTAGAGAGGCGGCAAGACCTGCATAAAACAAAGGGCAACCATGGCCACCCAGAATATACCAGGTACGGATAAATCGGAACATTATGATAAACCAGTGTCAGCGGTCAGTCCTTGATTTTTATCGCACAATATGTTTCAAACCTCTCCAAATGTTTTAATAGCTCCAGATGACTAAACAATATGACTGTATTATAAAAGAAATCCAGAAAGATGTTGTAGATATGCTGTTAACAAACGTAATCGGGTTGAATATTGTTAACTCCACAGCAACTGAGATAAACTTCAGATAACAAACGAACGCGAAGCCAACTTTATTTTTTTGGGTAAAGTTCATTCTTCTACAGAGGTCTCATTACCTTTAAAATAGAATGCGTCAATTCTTACTGCTTCAACCTTGCGAGGTTTTCCCCTAAATCCGATATAGAGAAGTGAAAAGAGGAGAAACCCCTCATAATTTAAGGGTTTAGGATGATATGCCATAACACCTGAAAGGTGAAATAAAAGGAGCATCCTTCGACAAGCTCAGGATAATTCGATAAGCTAATACTAAAATGAAGTCATAGAAGCAAGAATATCTCTTCAACAATTGAATCATCCTGAGCTTGTCGAAGGATTCCCGATTTCTGGGGAAAAGGTGTACATTCCTATATCGGAGCTTGGGTTTCCCTTGAACCTTTATCTTGGGCGTGGTTTATTGTTATAGTATATACCGCGGCGGGAATTGGACATTGAGGTAAGGCAGCCGTATTTGTTGTAAATTATTCACTGAGGTGATCAACCCTGAACAGGAAATACTCTCCGGCGATGCGCCGTTTGTTGATTTGCACTGTGGTTACTCTGACAGTGGCGGCGGTGCTTTTGGGCCTTATCTTGTATGATGTTACGAACTCTGCCCACGAGAGAGAACGCGCAAAGACGATGCTGTTGCTACAGGACGTGGTTGCCCGCCTGCACGCCGACACTATGCACGGTGCGGCTATGGGCGCGGCTCTCCTTATGGGTTTGAACGAACCCCTTATTAAAGATATGGCAATGGAGAGGCTGCCGCGTGATGACCATGATACCCTGCGGCGATTGGTTGCCGCTAAACGCCTTTTTGGCGCGGACGGTGTTTTTATAGTAAACGCCGTCGGCGTTATAGTCGCCCACGAATCCGATGTAAAAAGGTCAACCGGCATGGACATGTCAGGGCGGTCATACTTTAAGCAGGCTATGGCCAACAAACCCAGTGTTTACCCCGCTATAAGTATCAGCACGGGCGATAAGGTTTTCTATACCGCAGCCCCGATTCACGAGGGGGAGACTATTAACACACCTGTAATCGGCACACTGACGATGCGAATACCGGCTGACCCCATAATCATTAAGCGCATGGAGACGCTCCCAGGAGAAGCTCTATTGTTGTCGCCCGAGGGAATTGTCTTTGCCAGCACAAACAACTCGTGGGTTTACTCTTCAGCAAAGCTTGTAACAAAGAAACTCATGGAAGAGGTAAGAAAAGAAAAGCGTTATGGCACAATCCTCGACAATAACCCTCCAGCAGTGCTGCCATTTAACATTGAGGAAACATCAACCAAAATTGATGGTAAACGCTATGCCATAAGCAGGGAACTCTTTGACTGGAATGACCTTGGCGGTTTGTGGCAGCTCGTCGTTATTCAGGATACGACGAACTGGGCGTCCACTTTAGATATCGCAATCATAATTGTGGTTGTGGTGATTGGCAGCATGATTTTTGGACTCTTGCTTTATATAATTCTTCGCCAGCGTGAGCGTAAGACCCAGGACGACATTCGTATAAAGAAACTCAGCAGCGCCATTGAGACCTCCCCCATAGCGGTCATGATTACCAGTACGGGAGGACAAATAGAATACGTCAACGAGGCCTTTGTTCAAACCACAGGGTACACCGCGGCAGAGGCGATCGGAAATAAGCCGCATATGCTCAAAAGCGGCCTCACGCCGGAGGAGACATACAGTTCTCTTTGGGCCGCGCTTAGGGCGGGACAATCATGGCAGGGTGAATTCATAAACAGGAGTAAGGGCGGCGGCCTTTGTACGGTGTTTTCTATCATCACACCGCTTACTGACGAAAACGGCACGGTTGTCAACTACGTATGCCTTCAGGAGGATATCACCATTCGTAAACATCTGGACGAAGAGCTTCACAGGTCGCAGCAGCGTCTTTCGCTTCTCGTACAAAACTCCCCGCTTGGGATTATCGAGTGGGACGCCACCGACAAAGTGGCCGCATGGAACCCCGCGGCAGAGCGCATATTTGGCTACGCCAAAGAAGAGGCAATAGGAAGGCTTGCCGCCGAGTTTATCATACCAGAAGACACGCTCCCTGATGAATTTCCCGCAGAACCGATGATTGCCCACGACGGCAGCGTGATTGACGCCAAGGTCAATATCACAAAAGACGGAAGGCGTATTGCGTGCTTTTGGTTTAACGTAGAGCTCATAGATGAGACAGGCAATACAATCGGAGTGGCTTCCCTTGTTGACGACGTTACCTATCGCAGGAATATGCTGGCTGATTTAAACAAGTACGTAAAAGATCTGGAACGATTCAATAAATTGACTGTTGACAGGGAAGAGCGTATGATACAGCTTAAGCGGGAGATAAACGATCTATACGAAAAAGTTGGACTTACAGCGAAATACAAGATTGTCAGTTGATATAATACCAGAAGGAGGCTTAATGCGTAGACAGATAATGACCTGGCCGCTGTTCAAATATAGCGTCAGATGGGCGGGCAGTGCTTAACATAAACGAAGATGGCCTCAATAAGATATCCGAGGCCTTTCGTCTTATTCTCAGCGGCAAGAAGCCCGGCGCAATTGCCTTAGCCGCCGATTATCCTGATAATGAGATGAGCCAGATGGTTGGGGTTATTAATAAGTTCATAGAGGAGTACAACGGCACTACTGAGCTGTTTTTTGCCCTTGCCAAGGGAGACGTCCAATTTGAGCCTCCAAAGAGTAGGACGCGAGCTGCCCAGTCTCTTAAGAGCCTGCAGGCAAGCCTTCGAAATCTTACATGGGTTACCAAGCAGATAGCCAAGGGGGATTTCACCCATGAGGTTGACTTCATGGGTGAGTTTTCAACGGCCTTTAACAGCATGGCAAAGCAGCTTGAGAAGTCATTTAACGACCTGAAGGCCGTGGAAGAGAACCTGCAAAACAGGGTAAACGATATGGAAAAGATGCGCCTTGCCATGTTAAACATCATGGAGGACCTGCAGGAGTCAAGACAAGAGGCCGAGGCGGCCTCAAAGGCCAAGGCCGACTTTCTCGCCAACATGAGCCACGAGATACGCACCCCGATGAATGCCGTCATCGGTATGGCACACCTTGCCCTGAAGACCGAACTCACGCCAAAGCAGCGTGACTACGTTCAGAAGATACAAAACTCAGGGCAACACCTGCTTGGCATAATCAATGACATTCTTGATTTTTCAAAAATAGAGTCTGGAAAGCTGGATGTCGAGGCCATAGAGTTTGAGCTTTCCCCTGTGCTGGATAACCTTGCCACGCTGGTGTCTGATAAGGCGGCTGCAAAGGGACTGGAATTAGTATTTGACATAGACGCGCACCTGCCTGATAATCTTGTCGGTGACCCGCTGCGCATCGGGCAAATACTGATAAATTACTCTAACAACGCGGTAAAATTTACCAAAGAAGGTGAGATTGTAGTGCGTGCCTTTATCGCGGAGGAGGATGAGACTGGCCTGCTTTTGCGTTTTGAGGTCAAAGACACAGGAATTGGACTAACGGAAGAGCAAAAAGGGAAATTATTTCAGTCATTTCAGCAGGCCGACACCACCACCACACGAAAGTATGGCGGCACGGGGCTTGGGCTTGCGATATCTAAAAGGCTTGCCAATCTGATGGGCGGAGATGTCGGCGTGGAAAGCGAATACGGCAAGGGCAGCACGTTTTGGTTTACCGCGCGGGTTCAGAAAAGTAAGGCGCTGAAAAAGAACCTGACTCTTGAGCCAAAGCTCAGCGGTAGCCGTGTGCTTGTTGCCGATGACAACCCACAGGCCTTACACATACTAAGTGAGCAACTACGCCTGATAGCCTTTCGCGTAGAGGAGGTCTCATCGGGCGAGGACGCAATAAGGGCCGTTACCGACGGCGACAACGCGGACGACCCCTTTATTGTCTCATTTATTGACTGGCAGATGTCCGGGCTTGACGGGATTGAGACAGCAGAGCGGATTGCCGCCCTGACGTTGAAACACGATGTCCCGCATACCATAATAGTGGCCGCGCAGACTACCGATGAGCTGCTTCACCGGGCCGAGTCAGTTGGCCTTCCTGTCATCATTAAACCGGCAAGTCCTTCCACAGTGTTTGACGCCGCTATTACGGCAATTAAAGGCGGTGGACACGTTGAAAGGGTGGCGTGTGGAAAAGGGCAGGCCGACCTTTCCACTATTGCCGGGGCGAGGGTTCTCCTTGTCGAAGACAACGAGTTGAACCAACAGGTGGCGATGGAGCTGCTTGCTGATAGCGGCTTTATAACCGACCTTGCCAAAAATGGCGAGATTGCCGTGCGCATGGCCACAGAGAGGCATTATGACATTATACTTATGGATATGCAGATGCCGGTTATGGATGGGATTACGGCAACGATAGAAATCAGAAAGCACAAGGAGTGCGCTGAGCTGCCGATTATCGCAATGACGGCAAACGCGATGACAATTGACAGAGAAAAGTGCCTTGAGGCCGGGATGAACGACCATGTGGCCAAGCCCATAGACCCTGATGTACTGTTTGGCCGCCTGATAAAGTGGATACCGCCGATTGCGGCGGCAGTGGCTCCGGTGCAGCGTGCAGCGGTTACAAAAAAACCGCCAGAGGTGGACGACGCCCTGATTGCCGCCCTGAGGGGCATTGCCGGCCTTGATGTGGCAAGCGCCCTAAAACGTGTCCTCGGCAAACCGGCCTCATACATATCGCTCTTAAAGAAATTCATAGCCGGGCAGCAGAGCGCGCCCGATGAGGTAAGAAAGGCCATATCCGAAGGCCGCATTAACGACGCCGAGCGCATTGCCCATACGGCTAAGGGGACGGCCGGCAACATCGGGGCGACGTACGTACAGGAACAGGCTGAAAGACTCGAATATGCGATTAAGCACCGTGCTCCCGAACAGGAGACAGAGGCAATACGCAAAGAGTTCGCAGATACGCTTCAGGTATTTCTCACGGTATTGCAGGGTGCCCTGCCAGAGGAAAAGAAACCACAGGAGACAGGTTCGTTCGATATTAAAACGCTTATGCCAATCGTCCTGAAATTGGAGAACTTGCTTGCGGATGACGACTCAGAGGCGGCCGACGTATTTGCGGAGTCCTCGGCGCTGCTCCTTGCCGCATTTGGCGCGACGGCCGGAGAAATAGAAACCGCCATACAAAATTATGATTTTGACCAGGCTCTCTCAATCCTTCGACGCGCGAAAGACGCCATAAATAATATCACTTAGCAATGGAGGAATAACATGGAAGAACAAGCGGAAGCAATAAAAAAAGATGTAGTCCTCGTAGTGGACGATACCCCTGATAATCTTACCCTGATGAGTGGCCTTCTAAAGGATACATACAAGGTCAAGGTGGCAAACTCCGGCGAGAGGGCGTTGAAGATAATTAACTCCGATTCACCGCCTGATTTGGTCTTGCTCGACATTATGATGCCTGAGATGGACGGCTTTGAGGTACTTAGAAAAATGCGCACAAACCCGGCCACAGTGGACATCCCCGTGATTTTCCTTACTGCCAAGGCCGAAGTGGAGGACGAGCGTATGGGGCTTTCACTAGGCGCGGTGGATTATATCACCAAGCCGGTTAGTCCACCCATTGTGATGGCACGCGTACGAAACCACCTCGCCCTGAAGGGGATGCGCGATTTTCTGAAACAGAAAAATGACTTTCTTGAGCAGGAGGTAAAGCGCCGCACCGAAGAGATAACTGCCATTCAGGATGTGACAATCCTTGCCCTTGGCTCGCTTGCCGAGACGCGCGACAGCGACACCGGCAACCACATCCGCCGGACACAGTACTACGTCGCCGCCCTGTCTAAGCACCTCAGCGCCAATCCCCGTTTCGGCTGGTTTCTGACCAGTAAAAATATCATTACGTTATTTAAGATTGCCGCGCTTCACGACATAGGCAAGGTTGGAATCCCTGACAAAGTCCTGCTTAAGCCCGGCAAGCTCGACAATGACGAGTACGCCATTATGAAGACACACACGGTGCTGGGCAAAAGGGCAATAGAAGAGGCGGAGAAGAGACTGGGCATTGAGGTGGAATTCTTACGCTATGCCAAGGAAATGGCCTACTCACACCATGAAAGATGGGACGGGGCAGGCTATCCCGAAGGACTCTCCGGCGATGACATCCCTATTTCGGCAAGGCTCATGGCCGTTGCTGATGTTTACGACGCGCTTATCTGCAAGCGTGTGTATAAAACCCCGATGACGCACGAACAGGCAAGGAAAATAATCGTCGAGGGAAAGGCCACACAATTTGACCCGGACGTAGTGGACGCCTTCATAGCGCTTGAGGAGACGTTTATAAAGATAACCAAACAGTTTACAGACGAAAAGGAGCACTAAGACTCTTCTAAAAAGGATTAACGACGAAGGGGGATAATCCCCCTTCACCCCGTAAATCTCGCCACGTTTTATCTATTGATTTTGGGCTGCCGCTCGTTGGCGGCTTCAGTACTCCAGCTAAAGGCTGTAGACCAAATGGTCGGGTTATCACGGGCTGCAATGTGGAGGTGCCGCGATAAACGCCGCCTGAAGTTCTTTATTCCTTTTTTGGGCAGATAGCTCAGAGATGCCCTTCACCATGAAATAGTACTTGATTTTCGGCTCAGTACCCGATGGCCTGACAACTACCTTTGAGCCGTCTTGAAAAATAAACGACAACACGTTTGAGCGCGGCAGACCTGCAACACCGTCTTTATAGTCTATGACTTCCTGAAATTCAAGACCACCCGGCAGCCTTTTCGGCTCAGCCCTCAATGACTCCATAATTGACGCAATGCCCTTGTGCCCCTCCTCTCCTTTCATCGTAATGGAGACGAGGAACTCACAGTAATAGCCGTATTTTTCATAAATATGCTGGAGCCTCTCATAAAGTGACGACCCGCGTGATTTATAATAAGAGGCCATTTCGCAGATTAGACTGGCCGCAAGGACGGCGTCCTTGTCACGCGCGTATGTGCCGCGCAGATAGCCATAGGATTCCTCTGCCCCAAAGACGAAATCCCTGTCGGGGTTGAGCTTAATCCACTGCCCGATGTACTTAAAACCCGTCAGAAGCTCTACGCACTGCACAGAATAGTCGTCGCATATATCTTTGATTAAGCCGGTGGTAACGATGGTCTTCGCAACCGATGCCCTGTGGCGTTGCAACAAACCGGCTTCCATGAGGCCGGCTAAGATATAATCCGCAAGCAGCGCCCCCACCTGGTTGCCGTTTAGTAAGACATAACCAGCGCTGTGATCTTTTACGGCAACCCCAATCCTGTCACAGTCGGGGTCAGTGGCAAGGACAATGTCGGCGTCTGTCCTTGCGGCATATTTCAGGGCGATGGTAAAGGTTTCCCTGTCTTCTGGATTTGGAACCTTTACGGTTGGGAAATTACCGTCGGGATCTGCCTGTTCGGCGACGATGCGGATGTCTGCGTCCACAAAACCCTTTCTTTTGAGTATCTCAGGGATGAGCCTGTAACCGGAGCCATGCAGCGGTGTATAGACAATGGTAAGACTCTCGTTAATCGGGTGAATGGACTGTCTCAGGATTTCATTCAGGTATGCCTCGTCAATTTCATGGCCGATGTATTCGATCAGACCAGATTCTAAGGCGTCGTCAAACTGCACAACGGGTATGATTGAGATGTCCGATACCTTATTTACTTCGTTAATGATATTGACGTCGTGAGGGTGGATAATCTGCCCGCCGTCGCCGAAATATACCTTATATCCATTATATTCCGGGGGATTGTGTGAGGCTGTGATGCACACCCCTGCGGCGGCTCTCATGTATCGCACGCAAAAGGACAACTCCGGCACAGGCCGTAGGGAGTCAAACAGATATGATTTAATGCCATGGGCGGACAACACACGGGCGGTCTCTCTGGCAAATACAGCGGAGTTATGCCTTGAGTCATAGGCAATACAAACGGCAGTCTCCATGTCTTTGTAAATGCTCAACAAATAACGCGCCAACCCTGCGGTCGCTATTCGTACCGTATAGACATTCATCCTGTTTGTACCGGCACCGAGGACGCCACGCAGACCACCCGTACCAAATTCAAGCTGCCGGTAAAACCTGTCAGTCAGTTCGTTGCCATCAGCGTTGTCAAGCAGCCGCTGAATCTCCAACCTCGTCCCATCGTCAAACACTGGCAGGGTGGCCCACTGCCTCGCCCTGCTGAAAACGAGTTTTTTCACCAAATACCTCCAAAGCCCCGAATCAGGGGGCAGAAACAGCATACCCGTAATGTGGGGTATTGAAGATGATACAACAAACACGGTTAAAATTCAAGTTACCCTTTACTGCCCCCTACATTTTGGTGTATACTGGCGTTATCAATGACAAAAAAGGCGGACAATACTGTGAACTACAAAGAAATACAACATATCCTTATGGAAGAGCTTAGGCTTATGCACCAGCCTGTTGCTGTTAAATTTATTTTCAGTGACGCTGAACTTGAGGATTTTAAAAATAATGCCACTTACCACATACCGGTACATCCTATAACATTTTGTCAGTTTGAGATTGGCCCGAGGATGAAGGGGCAGACGATTTTGGGGACAAAGGAAAATTTAGGTTGTACGACGGCGCAATATGTATTTGGGTGGAAACCTCTGGATGACGCTGAAATCATGACCCAGCAAAGATATACGAAGGACATAGAACAGGCGGAGAGATTTATAAAAAGCAAGTCACGACTACCGGAGGGACAGTTAAGGGCCTTTGTCGTATCACCCCTGTCTGATTCGTATTTCGCGCCGGATGTCGTGCATTTTTACTGTGACACAATGCAGGCGTACCACCTGACAGTTGACTATATGGCGGCGTTGGACGTACATCCGCTGAGACCTGCTCTGACTGTCAACGCATCTGCCTGCGGGGGGTGCGTATTTTCTTACAATGAAGACACGTTGAACATGGTAACGCCCTGCAGCGGCAGTTATAACTCAGGAAAGACCGAACGCGGTGAAATAAACGTGATGATTCCGGGCGGGCACATAGAGCCGACAACGCAAAGACTGTCAGACAGAAAAAAGCTGCACGGCAGTAGCTCAATTACAAGACCGGGAGATCCATTCCCCGGCGCCGACATCTGCAAAAACTGCCCGCTCATCATATGCGTTAAGTCGAAGGATTGCAAAGACATGCGGGGGTAGTGAAACAGATCGAATAATGGCCGGGCTTCTATTTTACGACCCTATTTTGCAGACACCTATTCTGGCACGGCCATTTTGGAAGATGGTTATTTTAAAAAAGGAAAATCCTTTTTATACAACGTAAAGTTTGTATCAATTGACTTATCATCGGCATCTTTCAGGGCACGGTACTTTTCTAACGCCTGAGATGGAAAAAGGCGGTAGATTATCTCCACCGAGACAGTTTTAACGCCGTCGTTTGGGATTGGATAAGAAAATTTGCGCGTCTCGGCACTTTTCAGCCTTGTGTCTAATGCAACCCCCCCGGCCTTCCATGCCGGTACGCCCACTTCGCCTCCACCTCTGAAGACCTTCATAAATACGGCCTTCCTGTCCTCCATAGGGTTTACCTGATAATTTCTGAATACGGCCTTCTTGTCGGCGTCGAAAGCCGTCACCTTTAAAAACGCCATGCGCATCGGCATTGTCGAAGGGAAATCGTGAGATGTCTTGTTTGTGATTTCTACGTCAACGGTTGTGCTATTGTCTGTTTTGTTGATTTTTACGTTGACACTGACAGCCCTGCACAGCATCACGAGGCTGTGGCCACCCGCCATTTCGTGTGAGGCGTGGGTCTCCTTTGCTGATTCAGTTGAGGGCGGCCCTTCCTTTCTCTCCATATGACAGGCAATACAATTGCCCTGGCCTTCCTCTTTCATTGAACATATCGCAACACCGTCCTGATTCTCCATGTGGCTGTGGCAGCCCATACAGATTTCACCGCTGGCAAAAAGCTGGCTCACACCAACGCCGTGAGGCGCCTTCTCAACCGGATTTGATGAGATGTACGCGCCATCTTTATTGATTGTAAAGCTATTTCTGTCTTTCCCCTCTACTACTGTGTCAACGCGGTGGCAAAACGCGCATCCAACGCCCTCATCCTCTCTCCACAGGTTCTCATTCGGTTTGTCTGTCCCGTCAACGAGTTCTTTGACATTGTCCGCCATCGGAGTGTGGCACGTCGCACAGTGATAGCTGCCCTCTTTCCCCTCACTTTTCATATCATCAAGAAACGCCCCGTATATCGCCCTGTGCGCGGCGTCTTTGTGTACGGACGATTGGGCATGAATCGAACCAGCCCACTCCTTATACACCGCAGGGTGGCATGCGGAACACCGCCTTGACTTCTCATACGGCACCGCCCCTTCCGGGAAGTCGTGCGCCGCAAGTATCGCGGGGGACACGGCCACCGCTGCCAGCATAAACACCATGATATACTTTGTTAACAATTCGCCTCCGGGAAACCCAACCTCCGCCGCCACCTGCTCACAGGCCTAAATAACGCCGGAACTTACCCTCTGGTCGGCTATTATGTCATAAACATGCTGAAAAGGTAAATCCCTCAGGCATCTGACGGTGGAACATTTTTTCCTGAAACACGCCCGACACGCGATATCACGCCCTATGACGGTGTGTCCGGCGCCGTACGGGCCGGTTTTTTTGGGGTCGGTCGGGCCAAATATGGCAAACACGGTAACGCCCAGGGCCGCGGCGATATGCATCGGGCCGGTGTCGTTGGTGACCATAAAGCGCGCGTCTCTGATTAATGATGCGAGGCTTTTTAATGTCGTTTTACCTGTGGCGTTGATGGCCATTCCCCCAGAATGCCCCACAACTTCCTCGCCCAAAGAATAATCCCCGCCCCCACCGACAACCACCGCCGGGATGGAAAACTTAGCGGCAAGCCGCCCGAAGTTTCTCGCTGCCCAGCGCTTTGTAACCCATGCGGCCCCAGGGGCCATGACAATATACTGCCCCTTTTTCAGCCCACGCGCCCAGTCCTCCTTTATATCCTCACAGAGCAGCGGAAATTCTATTTCATCGGTGGGTGCCCCCGCAAATCCGGCAATTTTCATATACCGGTCAACCGCGTGTACGCCACGCCCTCCTTCGACTGTGTGCGTGTAAAACACGGTACTGCCCTCTCTGGCCTCCTTAAACCCCACGCGGGTTTGACATCGGCTTAGGCCTGTTATCAGGCCGCTTCTCAACAGTCCCTGAAGGTCTAAGACGAGGTCGTAGCGTTCGCTCTTTAGCGAGGTGGCAAGCGCTGCTATCTCTTTAAGCGTGTCTTTAAGCGCCGAGGGGCGCTTCCATCTGTCCTTATTTATTACCCAGAGCCTTTCTATCATCGGATGTCCATCAAGCAGCCCCTCAAACCCCGATGCTATGACCCAGTGTATGGATGCGCCGGGATACGCCTTATGAAGGGCGCTAAGCACAGGCAGGCTATGTACCACGTCTCCAAGCGAGCTGGGTTTTACGATAAGTATCTTCTTATATGATGCCATCGCCGGTAGTATAGCAGATTACAACATATAACGACTGCCTCTAAAAGTGCTGAAATATGTCACAAGTGACACTTTATGTCAGTGTGAATCAGAAATTTTACGGCTTATAGAGGATTATGCGCGGATTATGGGTGGGCATAGTATTTGCAACACTGTAGCCAATCGGCACGTGTGACAGAAGACGGAGCGTTTGACATCTGATTGTACTATAAAGTATAATGCTGTAAAGTTAAGGTTGTGTTGTGAGGCAAAACATCGGCGGTTTTTAATC
Source organism: Nitrospirota bacterium (assembly GCA_015233685.1). Lineage (GTDB taxonomy): Bacteria > Nitrospirota > Thermodesulfovibrionia > Thermodesulfovibrionales > Magnetobacteriaceae > Magnetominusculus > Magnetominusculus dajiuhuensis. Next base: position 13,788 of record JADFXF010000046.1, read on the forward strand.
GCTCAGAATGTATTTTAGGGAGGTACATCCAAATGTACAAGGTAATTTCGGGAATGAAAGCAAGAGATGAAAGAGGTTTTACATTGATCGAGCTCCTGATTGTTATCGCGATTATCGGCATATTGACTGCTATCGCGGTACCGGCGTTTCTGGGACAGAGAGAAAAGGCAAAGGTAAGGGCAACTGAGTCAGGCGCTAAGGGCGCGGTCGCAGACTTACAGGGCTATCTTGATTCGTACATAGCCGGAGACCCATACATAATAATCACTGACGCAACAGGCACACAAGGCTGCTACGAATCCAATGGCGCAACCGCAACCGGCGCATCTTGCCTGTCCATTTTCAACCAGGCCAGCACCGGCACATACACAGCATACCCCGGCGGTATCACAACCGTAGTCGCACACTTTATCTCTCACCACACGTTCAAGGGAGACAAGAGCGCGTTTAACGGTCTGCCTCTGTTTGTCACAACTGCCCCGACAGACGGACAGGTTCTTTTAAGTCCAAACGGAAGCCGTGCGATAAACCTTTTGGCTTATGCCTCAAACTCGACTTCACCTATGCTCAGCCAATTAGTAACGTCACGGTAATTGCTATAGACCAGCGCGGGAGGGGGCAATCTCCCTCCCGTTTTTTTTGAGGAGAACATTATGATGTATAAAGGGATGCAGGCAAGAGATGTAAAGGGTTTTACCCTGATTGAGCTACTGGTTGTTATCGCGATTATCGGCATATTGACGGCTATCGCGGTACCGGCGTTTCTGGGGCAAAGGGAAAAGGCAAAGGTCAGGTCAACTGAATCAGGCGCAAGGGCTGCGGTTGCTGATTTGCAAGGATATCTTGATAGCTACGTAGCTGGTGAACCCTATGTAATAATAACTGATGCCACGGGGACGCAGGGATGCTTTGAGGCCAATAACGCAATCGGGCTTGATAAGACTTGTGCATCTGTTTTCAGTCAAGCCAGCGTGGGAACATATGCCGTATATCCGGGCGGCATAACCACTATTATCTCCCACTTCATCTCGCACCATACGTTTAAAGGAGACTTTAGCGCGTTTAACGGTCTGCCGCTGTTTGTGACGGCCTCTGTAAACGACGGTCAGGTTCTCTTAACCCCGACTGACAGCCGGTCTGTCACTATCCTTGCCTACGCCACAAACCACACGTCATCAATATTCAGCCAATTAGTAACTGTCAGATAAGTTATAATGTTCGGAGGTGTGCGGATTTAAGCTATGTGGGCGAAAGATGTAAAGGGTTTTACGTTAGTTGAACTCATGGTTGTTATTGCGGTAGTGAGTTTGTTGTCAGCTATTGCGTTGCCGGCGTATCTTGGGCATATGGACAAATCAAAGGCGAGGACAACACAAACAAGCGCGAAGGCCGCGGTTGCCGACTTGCAGGTTTATCTTGACGCTTATATGGCCGGTGACCCCTATATTATGATTAGTGATGCGTTGGGTACGCAAAGTTGTGTTGAGGCGTCTAATGCGACCACAACGGGTATCTCTTGTTTGTCCATTTTCAATCAACCCAGCACGGCCACATATCCGGCATACCCGGCTGGCATGTCCACTGTTATCTCCCACTTTGTGAACAATAGCAAGTATAAGGGAGACAAGGACGCGTTTAGAGGCCGTTCATTGTTCGTTACTTCTCATGGGCCAGACGGCTTTGGCCAGGTACTCTTGAGCCCGTCTGATAGCAAATCTATTGTTGTCGTGGCTTACGCCATGAACTCCACGCCAGTCTTCAGCCAAATTGTAACTGCCCGATAATTATAGGGCAACAACATAAAGATTAAAGGATTAACGACGAAGGGGGGGGTAACCCCCCCTTCACCCCGTAATCTCGCCACGTTTTATCTATTGAATTTGGGCTGCCGCCCGTTGGCGGCTTCAGTACTCCAGCTAAAGGCTATTAAGGCACAATCTCCACTGTCGAAATTTGTCACGTACTGACAAAATATGTCCGTGTTCGCTCGTGAGCCATCCCCTATAATATCTCCGCCTACGCACCCATGAAGGGTGTGAAATATTCCCGAATATGGCGTTATCCGGTGACTTAAAAATTTTTTTTAAAAAAATACCAAAACGAGACTAAACCTTTTTCAGAGTTACTGTGTCTAATTCTATTTTTAAATCATATGTGCATTAATAATCAATGATTAGTGTATTTATGAAATATCTTAGTCTGTCATTCCGGCTTGTCCGGAATCTGTCTCAGCACATCCTCAAGCCAAATACGATTCCGGACAAGCCGGAATGACTACAAGACAAGAAGGGTGATGACAATTTTTTGTCGCGGAGTGAGATAAAATATATTATTGTAGGTATGATTTAGAAATGGAATAAGTCGTCGGCATGTATAATGAAAATAAGCCATATGTTTTAATCGGTAGTTGGTGGTATGAAATATGCAGTTATGACCGGCAGATGCAATCAAGCGGTTTTTAACCGTGACATAGCAAGCAAGTGTAAAGTTTTAGGAGGTACATCCAATGTACAAAATAATTACGGGAATGAGGGTAAGGGATGAAAGAGGTTTTACATTAATTGAGCTGCTGATTGTTATCGCGATTATCGGCATATTGACGGCTATCGCGGTACCGGCGTTTCTGGGACAGAGGGAAAAGGCGAAGGTGAGGGCAACTGAGTCAGGCGCTAAGGGCGCGGTCGCGGACTTACAGGGTTATCTTGACTCCTATATAGCAGGGGACCCGTACATAATAATTACTGACGCAACAGGCACTCAGGGCTGCTACGAATCCAATGGCGCAACCGCGACGGGCGCCTCTTGTCTGTCTGTTTTCAACCAGGCCAGCACCGGCACATACACTGCGTACCCCGGCGGTATAACGACGATTGTTGACCACTTTATCTCCCATCACACGTTCAAGGGGGACAAGAGCGCGTTTAACGGTCTGCCGTTGTTCGTTACAACTGCCCCGACCGACGGACAGGTTCTCTTAAGTCCAAACGGAAGCCGCGCTATAAACCTTTTGGCTTATGCCTCAAACTCTACTTCACCTATGCTCAGCCAGTTAGTTACAAGCCGTTAATTCTGACAGGTGTCTGTCGGCTGGGGAAAGGGGCTGTCCTTTCCCCAGCCTTTTTATTTATTATAGGTGGATGCTTGTGCGGGGTATTAGATGACAATATCGGGATTATTAAAGGGGCGGTCAGCGGTTAACGCGTTTTTCATTTTGTCCATCGTTTCAGCCGCCTTTTTCGGTGCGATAGCCGCGCTGTCAAATGGATTCGTATGGGATGATATGCACATGGTAACGAATCCCGTACTTGTTGATTCAAACTCGTTTTACGGCTATTTCTTCGGCAAAAGCCTCTATTTCCGGCCATTTCTCCGCCTGTCATTGTCTCTGGACTGGGGGTTGTGGCGGATGAGCCCGATGGGTTATCACCTGCATAATCTCATTATACACGCGGCCAACTCTGTTTTAGTCTTTGTCGTGGCCGGGTGTCTTATGGCAAAGGACGACGGCGATATGCTGCCAGCTTTTTTGGCGGGGCTGGCCTTTGCCTTGCATCCAGTGCATTCCGAGGCCATTGCGTGGATTTCGGGCAGGACAGATTTACTGGCGACGTTCTTTTTTCTCCTTGCGTTTTTAGGTTTTCTCATATATCGTTGGGAGGACAATCCGAGGGGCATTGTGATATGTGCCGTGTTTTATCTGTTTTCGATGTTCTCCAAAGAAAACGGGATTACCCTGATTGCCGTTGTGGTGGCCTATGGGCTTCTTACGAAGATGCCGTGGAGGCGGCTTGTGTTGTCTGCCGGCATATTGTTGGCGGTTGTCGTAGTATATTTTGTGATGAGACAGGGCAGCGGCCTAAGCGATGTCATTAAGAGGCCTGGCACGCAGGGGGCATATCTATCGCCGCTGATTTCGATGATAAATTTTCTCTACGACCTTGTCTATGGAAGCGGATATTATATAGAGAAGCTGCTGCTGCCTCTGAATCTCAATCTCCTTCCGGCGATTCCCGGGGGGGGCGGGTTTTTGGGGCTGTTTTTGTCCGGCGGTGGCGGATTCCTTTTTTGGTTTAACCGGTGTTGGCCTTTTATTGCCTTTTCAATATTTTTGATTGGTCTTACGATTCCCCCATTCCTTTTCAACATTATTTCCCAGGTAACCGGCACGTTTGGGTGGGCCCATCTGTAACTTGCCCCTTGTGGGTTTTTCTT
>JADFXF010000047.1 GCA_015233685.1 Nitrospirota bacterium
GCTCGAGCAGAAAGGGCTTGCGCTCAACGTATCAAAAGGCACCGAAAGGACGATTATCGGTGTAATCGGCGATACGTCGAAGATATCTGAGGAGGAAGTTGACTCTGTGAGGGCGATGTCAGGTGTTGATGAGGTGATGAGGATAGTAAAACCGTATAAGCTGGCAAGCCGGGATTTCAAAAAGGAAAACACGGTAATAGATGTTGACGGCCTGAAAATCGGCGGAAACAGGATACACATAATAGCCGGGCCGTGCGCAATAGAAGGCCGCGATATCCTGCTGTCAATAGCGCAGAAGGTCAAAGAAGGCGGGGCGTCCTTTGTCAGAGGCGGGGCTTTTAAGCCGCGCACATCGCCCTATACATTTCAGGGCATGGGCGAGGAGGGGCTACAGATACTGCTTGAGGCAAAGAAACTCACCGGAATGCCCATCGTTACAGAGTTGATGGACCCACGGGATTTGACCCTGATGCTCAAATACACGGACATAATCCAGATAGGGACGCGCAATATGCAAAACTTCAGGCTGCTGCTTGAAGTCGGCATGGTTGACAAACCGGTGCTGCTAAAACGCGGCCTTGCGGCAACAATAAAAGAATGGCTGATGGCCGCCGAATACATAATGTCAAGGGGCAACCACAAGGTAATACTCTGTGAACGCGGGGTAAGGACGTTTGAGACGGCAACAAGAAACACGCTTGACCTAAGCGCCGTTCCCGTGTTGAAACAACTGACCCACCTGCCCGTCATAGTTGACCCGTCACATGCCGTAGGCAGATGGGACTTAGTGAAACCGATGTCGCTGGCCGCGGTGGCGGCGGGTGCCGACGGTCTGTTGATAGAGGTGCATACGAAGCCGGAGGAGGCGTGCTCTGATGGAGAGCAGTCGCTGAAGCCTGATGTGTTTAACGATTTGGTGAAGAGTTTACGGCTGGTGGCTACCGCCGTAGGAAGGGAAATATAGAGAGATATGTGAGGAAGGATTGTTTTTTGAAAAAACGGCGATAATCGGCGTCGGCCTGATAGGGGCGACGGTGGCCCTCGCCATGAAAAGGCATGGAATAACGAGGAGGATATGCGGTTTCGGAAGGAATGAGGCGAATCTGAAAAATGCCCTCTCAAGGGGCATAATAGACGAGTACGCGCTTAATCTGAAGGACCTGTCCGAGGGTGCCGACCTCGTAGTCTTTGCCGCCCCTGTGCGCTCGTTTATGGCAATAGCCGGTGGGATTTCCCCTTATCTGAAGGCCGGTGCGATAGTCACTGACGTTGGAAGCGTAAAGGGTGCCCTGGTTTATGAAATGGAGGCCGCCATGCCGAAGGGTGTGGCCTTCGTTGGTGCCCATCCCATAGCCGGCAACGACAAGTCCGGCATTGACGCGGCCAACCCTGATATATTCATAGGGGCTAAGTGCATAATCACCCCAACAGGCAACACCGATAAGGCGGCCTGCCAGACGATAACCTCTATGTGGAGGCTCTTTGGCTGCAAGGTAGAGGAACTCACACCCGAAATGCACGATGAGATTCTGTCCTCCATCAGCCACCTGCCGCATATCGCGGCATATGCCCTTGTCAATGCCGTGCAGGAGATAAACCCGGAGTATTTCGGTTACTCAGGGCCGGGCTTTATGGACACCACGCGCATTGCCATGAGTTCGGCGGAGATATGGCGGGATATTTGCATATTAAATAAAGAAAATATACTCAAGCACTTAAATGCCTATAAACATCAGATTGAACAGATGATAGAAGATATAGACAATTCAAACGAGGCATCGCTGACAGAGGAGTTCAAGAAATCGGGCGATGTGCGAAGAAAATTGAAAACAAATATCGTGACGTTGAATAATACTAAGGCGCTAAGGGGAGAGATGACACCACCCCCTGATAAGTCCATATCACATAGGGCGGTGTTTTTCTCATCACTGGCCGATGGCAGGTCAAGGGTGGGCAATATCCTGAGGGCTGCCGACACTCACTCCACAATAGCCGCCTTTGCCGCATTAGGGATAGGCATAGATAAGGAGGCCGACGGCTCGTTGTTGATATCCGGGCGCGGACTTCACGGCCTTAAAGAGGCACAAGGCATGATAGACTGCGGCAACTCCGGCACCACGGCGAGATTGCTCTGTGGGCTGCTTGCCGGCAGTAAGTTTTTTTCAGTTTTGACCGGTGATAAATCCCTGAGCAGTAGGCCAATGGGCAGAGTAATAGTGCCGCTTGAGAAAATGGGTGCCTCAATCAAGGCCAGCGGCGTCAGGAGCAACCTCCCCATGGCAATAAGCGGAGGCCATCTGAGGGGGATAACATATGAGATGCCGATAGCCTCGGCACAGGTCAAATCTGCCGTCCTGCTGGCCGGGCTCCTTGCCGGTGGTGAGACAACAGTGGTAGAGCCGGTAAAATCCCGCGACCATACAGAGAGAATGCTTAAAGCATACGGGGTGGATGTGGGCATAAACGGCCTCAGGGTAACTGTCAAAGGAGGCACTGAACTTTATCCGCGCGACATGGTAGTACCCGGCGATATTTCCTCTGCGGCCTTTTTCATTGCCGGTGCGCTGATGGTGGAAGGCTCCGGGCTGCTCATCAAAGACGTCGGACTAAACCCCACGCGAACCGGTTTTATAGACATAATAAAAAAGATGGGCGCGGATGTGAAGGCTCTTGATGAGAGAGAGGTCTCCGGTGAGCCGGTTGGCAGTCTGCTTTGCAAATACACAGATAAGCTCCTGCCCATAACATTGACAAAAGAAGACATCCCATCCATGATAGACGAGTTTCCAATTCTCTGTGTGCTGGCAACGCGCGCCACCGGCGTGACAGAGATAAGAGGCGCGCATGAGCTGAGGGTAAAAGAATCGGACAGAATATCAGCCATTGTTACAGAACTACGAAAGATGGGCGCGAAGATAGAGGAATACGAAGACGGGGTGGCAATCGAAGGCCCTGTTAACCTTAAAGGCAGTAACCAGTTGCAAAGTTACGGCGACCATAGAATTGCTATGGCGCTTTCAATTGCGGCCATCGCAGCGGAAGGGGAGTCGGTAGTCCATGGCTCTGACGCGGTGAATATCTCATACCCTGAGTTTTACGATACCCTTGAGAGGCTTACACGTTGACAAACACAAACGGCAAGGGAAAAGTAATTGCGATAGACGGCCCGGCAGGCTCAGGCAAGAGCACTGTGGCACGGGCGCTTGCACAGCGCATGGGGTTTGATTATCTGGACACGGGCGCCCTTTACAGGGCGGCGGCGCTTAAACTGGTCAGCGCCGGAGTCAGTGAAGACTCAGGCGACGATGCCGTGCTGTGCTCAGTATTGCGCGGCACGACAATAGAGTTCAAACAGGGGATGGTATATCTCGACAATAAAGACGTATCAGAGGAAATCAGGACGCCGGAGGTGGGGCATTTCTCCAGCGTGTTTTCAGCAAGGAAGCCTGTGAGAGACTTTCTCCTTGATATACAGAGGAATGTCGGCGGCACAAACGGCTCAGGCGGCATAGTTGCCGAAGGCAGGGATATGGCAACCGTCGTGTTTCCTGAGGCGTGGAGGAAGTTTTATATCACCGCGGATGAGCAGACGCGCGCCCAAAGAAGGTATGCCCAGTTAAGAAAAAAAAATGCTGACGTAACGCTGTCAACTGCCCAATCGGATGTCGCCTCAAGGGATGACCGCGACACAAAAAGGTCAATCGCGCCGCTTGCTAAGGCCCCCGGCGCCATAGAAATAGACACGACGAATCTCTCCATAGAGGAGACATTAGAGAGGATTATGAGGGAATTATATTGACCATAACAGTGGCGAAAATGGCCGGTTTTTGTTTCGGCGTAAAGAGGGCGGTGAACATGGCGTTTGACATGGCCTCCAGCAAGAACGGCGTTTATACGTTAGGTCCGATAATCCACAACCCCCAGGTAGTGGCGAAGTTAAAGGAACGGGGGATAGAGGATGTGGAGGAGCCGACCGAGGACATGAAGGCCATAATAATAAGGACACACGGCATACCCATAGAGACCTATGAAAAAATACAGGCGATGGGGATAGAAATAATAGACGCGACATGTCCCTTTGTAAAAAAGGCACAGCAATATGCTAAACTGTTAAGAGAGGAAGGTTATCAGGTTATAGTGCTTGGCGACAAGCACCACCCTGAGGTTAAATCCATAATGAGTTACGCGGGGGCGGATGTCTCCGTAGTAAAAGATGGAGAAACCCCTGAAGGGCTGAAACCCCGTGTCGGCGTGGTAGTGCAGACGACACAACCTGTGGATGCCCTAAAAAGGCTGCTTTCAAACATAGTAGATAAAATAAAAGAGATTAAAGTGTATAATACCATATGTAACTCAACGGCATTGAGATTGAAAGAGACGAATGAGATGTCAGGCGATGTGGATATAATGATAATAGCCGGCGGCAAGAACAGCGCCAATACCACGCAATTGGCTAACCATTGCGTGTCTCTGGGGGTATGTACATATCACATAGAGACGGCTCTGGAGCTGCAGCAGCATTGGTTTGACGGGGTCGCTCATGTCGGAATAACCGCGGGCGCTTCGACGCCCGATTGGATAATACAGGAGATAATAGAAAGAATTAATCATATAGGGGGCAAGACAGGTAATGGAAGTTCAAAATAGCGATCTGGAACAACTGTACGCAGGGACATTTCGAAGCATCGAGGCCGGTATGATAATGACCGGCAAGGTAATATCAAAAAAGTCCGACGCCATTGTCGTTGACATAGGCTATAAATCGGAGGGATTTATTCCGATTGACGATTTTACGCAGGAAGAGCTTGATGAGCTGAAAGAAGGCAGCGACATAGAGGTACTTGTGTCCTCGATAAGGGACTCTGAAGGGACCATAACACTGTCTAAGAGCAGGGCCAAGATACTGAAGACACAAAAAATGTTGCAGCAGTCCTTTGACGAGGGCGCAATCATAGAGGGTAAGATAGTGGAAAGGACAAAGGGTGGGTTCTTTGTTGATGTGGCGGGCGTGAAGGCATTTCTGCCCGGCTCTCACTACGATGTCAGGCCACTAAGGGCAGCCGACGATGTCGTAGGGCAGCAGTGCCGCTTCAAGGTGCTAAAGCTGAACAACAAATTGAATAACGTAATAGTATCAAGGCGCGCGGTAATAGAAGAGGAAAAGAAAAAGAAAAAAACCCAGACCCTGTCAAATATCAAAGAGGGCGTGGTAGTAAAAGGCGCGGTGAAAAACGTAACCGACTACGGGGTCTTTATAGATTTAGGCGAGATAGACGGCCTCTTACACATATCAGACATATCATGGGGCAGGATAAACCACCCGACTGATTACTTCAACGTTGGGGACGAGGTGGAAGTGCTTGTGCTGAAATATGACCAGGACTCGGAAAAGGTTACGCTTGGCTACAAGCAGAAGAAGTCTGACCCGTGGCTTGATATAGAGACCAGGTATACCGAGGGAAAGCTGGTCACGGGCAAGGTCGTAGGCATAACCGACTACGGCGCGTTTATCGAGCTGGAGGAGGGTGTGGAGGGGCTTGTGCATGTGTCAGAGCTTGATTGGTCAGCACGGCCGGGGCATCCATCGAAGTATCTGGAGATAGGCGACTCAGTTGATGTGGCCGTCCTGAAAATAGAGAACAATCAAAGGCGCATATCGCTTGGCATTAAACAGCTCAAGCCTAAGCCGTGGGAACTTGTAGCCGAGCGCTACGCGGTAGGGCAAAAGGTCTCTGGCAAGGTCAGGACGATAACAGATTTTGGTGTGTTTGTCGGAATGCCGGAGGGGATAGACGCCCTGATTCACATATCTGATATATTCTGGACAAAGCACATAAAGCACCCGTCTGAGGTGTTTAAACTACGGCAAAAGGTGGAGGCCGTTGTGTTGAGCCTTGAGCCGGAGAAAAAGCGGATGCTCCTCGGAGTAAAGCAGTTGAAGCCCGATCCATGGACAACCGAGATACCGCAGAGATTTAAAATAGGCAGCGACGTCAGTTGCAAGGTGCTCAGGGTAAGCGAATACGGCCTGTTCGTGGAGATAGAGGACAGCGTGGAAGGGCTGGTCTATGCCTCAGAGATAATCAAAAACGCCGAGGAGGACTATGTGGAAGGCTCTATTGTGCAGGCAAGGATAATCAAGCTGGATTTTGAACAACGAAAAATAGGGCTGAGCATGGTTGCCACTTCAGATTCGAGACGCCGTGATGAGTCGCCGGAGATGGCAAACGAAGAGACAACAGACGAGTAATGAAAAAGATAGTCTTCTTTTTTATAGGGCTGTTTGTCCTGCTCGCCGTTGTAAGTCTCGCGCTGACATTGGTTGGAAAACGCATCCCTCTTGGTGAGAAAATAGCCCTGATAAAGGTGGAGGGGATAATACTGTCCTCAAAAGAGACGGTAAAAGAGTTGAAGAAATACAGGGAAGACCCCTCGATAAAGGCAATAGTGTTGAGCGTTGACAGCCCCGGAGGGTCGGTAGTGCCCTCACAGGAGATATATGAAGAGGTAAAAAAGACAAGCGCTACCAAAAAGGTGGTAGTATCAATGGGTTCTGTGGCCGCCTCCGGTGGATATTATATCAGCGCGCCCGCCACAAAGATAATGGCCAACGCCGCCACCGTTACCGGCTCAATAGGGGCATATATGGAGACTGTCAACATAAGCGCCCTGATGGATAAGATAGGCATAACAAGGGAAGTAGTAAAGAGTGCCAAATATAAGGATATGGGCTCATTATACCACGGGCTTGGACCAGATGAGAGGGCAATGTTTCAGGGATTGCTAAACGACATACACAGCCAGTTCGTAGAGGCCGTCGCAAGCGGCAGAAAGATGCCCTTAGAGAAGGCGGAGGCACTGGCCGATGGAAGGATTTTTACGGGGCGCCAGGCGCTGAGGGCCGGGCTTGTGGATAAAATCGGCACCCTGCAAGACGCAATCAAAGAGACGGCCACCCTTGTCGGCATAAAGGGACAACCTAACGTAGTCACAAAGAAGGACGATTTTTCAGTTACAGAACTGTTTTCTAATAAACTTGTGAGTGATATTTTTGTAAAGGTATTTCCTTTATATAAATTTAATTATCTAATGACAAACTGAGGGGGGCGTATGACCAGATCAGAATTGATTGAACTCGTAACGCAAAGGACGCCGGGTTTGACGCGTGTGCAGACAGAGATAATCGTAGAGGCATTTTTCCAAAGCATCATAGATGCCCTGACCAGGGGCGAGAAGATTGAAGTCAGGGGTTTTGGGAACTTCAGATTGACGCAGAGAAGCCCACGCAAGGCACGAAATCCCAAGACAGGGGAGATTGTTGATGTCCCCGCCAAAAATGTACTCCATTTCAAGATGGGTAAAGAACTCAGAGAGCTGATAAACAAGAAGCGGTAACTTTACCCGCCGCCTTGCTATGGTCACCCGGAGCCGTTGATGACAAGGAGAGACTTTCTGACAGGAACTGTCAAGGCTATTATATCTGCGCTTGTCACGGGTGTTACGGTGGTGGCCGCGTATTTTATGTACCCGGCAGGACTAAGGTCGAGGACAATGGTGTATTGTGATTGTATGGACGAGGATGCCCTGCCCAAAAAGGGTGTCAAGCGCGCCGAATACCGTTATACGCAAAAAGGAAGAGAAATGGCGGTCGGCGTGTTCATAGTCAAAGACGACAGCGCTGTCTATGCCCTCTCCCCTGTGTGTACCCATCTGGGGTGTCTGGTGAACTATAACAGGCACAAAAACGAATTCATCTGCCCCTGTCACGGCGGCAGGTACGACGCCAGTGGAAAGGTCATATCAGGGCCGCCACCAGGGCCTCTGGCAAGGCTGCCCCTGAAGATAGAAAATGGCAGGGTATATATAGGCGTTATGTTACCAGCAGCGGCGGCGGCATAGTGGGCAGAGCCTTTGACTGGTTAGACAAAAAGTTCAGGATTAAGGCGCCCCATAAGGGGTTTCTGAGGAGGCGTCTGCCCCCCGGCCTTAGTTATTTCTACTGCCTTGGGGGTGCCGCGTTTACGTCTTACCTGATTTTATTCATAACCGGCCTGATGCTTTCCCTGTACTACATTCCCTCGGAGATGGAGGCCTATGAAAGCGTCTTGACAATCCAGAGGGAAGTCCATCTTGGGTGGCTTATTCGCAGCGTTCACAAGTGGTCTGCCACGCTGTTAATTGTGTTCATCCTTTGCCATACCATCAGGGTGTTCATATCAAGGGCATATAAATCACCTAAGGAGTTGAACTGGATAGTGGGATGTCTGACGTTGGTGTCGGCGTTCGCGTCGGGATTTACGGGATACCTCCTGCCGTGGGACCAAAAGAGCTACTGGGCAACCACAGTAGGTACATCTATGGCCGCAACAATACCCATAATGGGCAGACACCTGATGTACCTCATACGCGGCGGCATGGACGTCGGTGGCAGTACGCTTATCAGGTTTTACAGCTTTCACGTCCTGTGGCTACCGGTAACAATGGCGGCGCTGCTATGGGCACACTTTCACATGGTAAAGCGCCTGGGAATCAAAGGCAGGCTATAACTGCATTAACGACGAAGGGGGATAATCCCCCTTCACCCCGTAAATCTCGCCACGTTTTATCCATCGCGTTTGGGCTGCCGCTCGTTGGCGGCTTCAGAACTCCGGTGCGACTATTTGCTATTGTCATCACTTTGTGTTACACTATTATCACCCAAGGGAGGTCGCTAATATGACATCAGGTGTCGCCGATACGAAAGCTGTTCACCCTGTCAGCCCGATTATCTCGGCGTCAGCAGCAGACTTGTTCAGGTCTGTCTCAGTCATTGCATCTGTTTTCGTCTTTGGCACCGGCGTTTTGGTCATCTTCGGCTGGGTGTTTAACGTTGAAATCTTAAAGATACTCTATTTCAGCCCGATACAGATGAAGGCCAACGCCGCCATCGCGTTTGTCCTGACAGGGCTGTCGTTGTGGTTTGTGCAAACAAAGAGAGCCTCAAGCCGGACGCGGCTTATCTCCAGGTCATGTGCCTCAGTAATTGCTTTAATAGGGCTTCTCACATTATTTGAATATCTTTTTAATCTGGACATCGGGATTGATCAGGCGTTGTTTGTGGATATGCCTGACACGGCTATAACGTCAAACGCGGGCAGAATGGCTCCCTTTACGGCGGTAGATTTTGTGCTGATTGGAATTGCCCTGTTTCTGATAGATGTCGAAGTGCGCTGGAGACTTAGACCGTCGCAATTTATCGCAATTGTCATGGGACTGATTGCCTTAATATCTCTTATGGGTTATATTTATGGTATTGCGTCAATATACAAGCTATCCCTCTATAATGCCATGGCATTACACACGGCAGTTGCGTTTTTAATGGCATCTATCGGAATACTTACCGCGCGTCCCGACAAAGGAATAATGATTTTTCTCGTTAGAGACAGCATCGGCAGCGTAATGGCGCGCCGTCTCTTAATTGCCACGCTGCTAACTCCGTTGTTGATAGATATAATCCTTGTATCAGGCCAAATGGCAGGCCTTTATGGCGTAAACCATACATTGGCGATTGACGATATACTTTTAATGTTTATACTAATGGGCATAGTTTTGCACACATCCATATATCTGAATAAAATAGACGATCAGCGCAAACAGGCCGAAGAGGAAATAAAAAACATAGCAAGGTTCCCCAATGATAATCCATTCCCTGTGATACGTATTGACAGGGAACTTAATGTTACCTATATCAATAACGCAAGCAAATTAATGCTTGCCAATTTAGGATTTCATTACGACGGCGATAGTTTTATTGCTGATGCAAAGTGGCACGACCTAATTACTGGCGCGTTAGACTCCAGACAGGTGAAAAGTGTTGAAATACCCGTAGACGGAAGGGTGTTTCACTTTACCATCGCTCCTATACAGGACATGGACTATGTAAATCTCTACGGTTACGACATTACTCAACGTAAGTCGGCGGAGAAGGCGCTCAATTTCGAAAAAAATAAATTGCAAAACATATTAAATAGTATGCAGGATGGTATCTATATCGTAAACCATGAGCATAAAATAGAATACGCAAACCCTGTAGTCATCGGGGAGTTTGGTCATTACAAGGATTTAAAGTGCTTCGCGTATTTCCACGGCCTTAATTCGGCTTGTCCGTGGTGCAGAAACGAGGAGGTATTTCAGGAAAAAAAGACGATACGCTGGGAACTTACCATGCCCACAACAGGCAAGACCTATGATATAATTGACACGCCTTTAACAAATCAGGACGGCAGCATTTCTAAAATGGAAATATTCCGGGACATAACCGCCCGTAAGCTGATGGAGAATGACTTGCGGCTGTTTTCACAGGCGATAGAAGAGACTATTGACAATGTGCATATAGCCGATATGGCAGGGAAGATAATCTACGCCAACAAGGCAGCAGCCAAAATGACAGGCTATTCGTTTGTGGAGAGCGTTGGCATGGATGTGGTTAATTTGCTAAAAGACAGGGACTTCGCGAAAAATGTGATAATACCCGCTATCTATTTCAAAGGGGCGTGGGAGGGGGAGATTTTATGCGAAAAGAAAGACGGCACTCCCTATTTGGGATGGCTGGCAGCTACTCTGTTTAACAATACCGACGGCAAGCCTATTGCGATGATTGGAACGTTGCGCGACATTACAGAGAAAAAGGCGATTGAGGAGGCCTGCCGCGCTGCTGAACAGAACATGTCGGCGCTCATGAATGCTATTACTGAAAGCGTTGCCCTGATGAGTTCAGACGGTGTATTTATCACGGTAAACGATACATTCTCAAGGCGTTTCAGCAAGGAGAGCAGCGAGATTGTTGGAAAAAGCCTAAAGGACATTCTCAACCCGACTCTTCTTGAATCAAGAAATAGACACTTCAATGAAGTCATAAGCACCGGAAAGTCTGTGCACTTTGAGGATACACGGGACGAATTTAATTTCTCAACCAATTTTTATCCTGTTTTCAACAACAACAATGAAGTCAGCGGCGTAGCCATGTACGCGGACGATGTCACGCTGCGCAAGAAATATGAAAATGATTTATTAAGTTCTATCAAGGAGAAAGAGGTACTCATGCGGGAAGTCCATCACCGCGTCAAGAACAATCTACAGATAGTGGCCGGACTTGTCGGCCTTCAACTCAATTACGTCGAGGATGAGAAATATCGGGCTATGTTTGTCGAAACACGGGACAGGATTAAATCTATTGCCCTGGTTCACGACAAACTATACCGATCAAAAGGACTTGCCGATGTAGATTTAAAAATATACATATCAGAGCTTGCAAAAGAGCTGTTCAGCTCTTTCGGCATTGACAAGGACGCCATTGAGTTAACCCTTGACGTGGAAAATGTCGTAATTGGCGTAGATATTGCTGTTCCATGCGGGTTGATTATAAATGAACTCTTCACAAATATCCTGAAGTATGCCTTCCCTGACAAGACAATGGGCGTTGTCACTATCTCTATTGCTGCCACAGACGGCGACAAATTTGAGATGGTAATATCAGACAACGGCGTAGGATTTCCCGAAGATGTGAACTTCAGAAAAACAAAAAGTTTGGGTCTGCACATAGTAAATCTGCTTGTGAAACAAATCGGAGGTACAATAGAACTGGACAATACGCAGGGAAGCAGGTTTACCATTAAATTTGACCACCCGCAAAATCAGACTGACACCTCAAAAGGAGCTTAATTATGGATAAGACACGAATTATGATAGTCGAAGATGAGGGGATAAGCAGCGCATACATACAAGGGACATTGGAGCAGCTTGGATATATCGTCACTTCGGCAGTTTCGACGTCGGAGGAGGCCATAGAAAAGGCAGAGAAGTACAGACCCGACCTGATCCTTATGGATATACACATCCAGGGGAAAATAGATGGCATAGATACCGCGAATGAAATTCGATCGCGCTTTAATATCCCCATTGTTTATCTCACCGCCCACTCGGACGAGGCTACATTGGAGCGGGCTAAGATAACCGAGCCTTTGGGTTACGTGGTAAAACCCTTTGACAGCAGAGACCTGAAGTCAAGCATTGAAATAGCCATACATAAACACAAGATGGACACTAAGATAAAAGAACTTGCCCATTACGATTACCTGACCGGACTGCCCAACCGTGCGCTATTTTTTGACCGCCTTGAGCAATCTCTGAAACAGGCAAAACGTAACAAGAAGGATGTTGCCTTACTTATGATAGACCTTGACGGTTTTAAATGTATAAATGACCGTATGGGGCACGAAGCGGGGGATGAGGTGTTAATAGAGATAGCCAAAAGATTAAAATACCAGATACGCGACTCGGACACTGTGGCTCGTTTGGGC
The DNA here is from genome assembly GCA_015233685.1 of Nitrospirota bacterium. Taxonomy (GTDB): domain Bacteria; phylum Nitrospirota; class Thermodesulfovibrionia; order Thermodesulfovibrionales; family Magnetobacteriaceae; genus Magnetominusculus; species Magnetominusculus dajiuhuensis. The sequence goes on from JADFXF010000047.1 coordinate 12,339, forward strand.
GGTGACGAATTCGTGGTTATTCTTACAAACCTCTCGGGCCACGAGGACGCGGAGACGCTTGCCTTAAAGATAATCGTATCAATAGGGAAGCCGTTTCATTTCAAAACCCCCTATTGCGCCATAGGTGCCAGCATAGGGATAAGTTTTTACCCGACGGATGGTTACGAAGCGGAAACACTGCTGAAAAAGGCAGACGTCGCTATGTATCGCGCAAAGGAAAACGGCAAAAATAATTATCAATTATTTCACGACGTCCACAATAAAGTTAATGGAAATATAAAGGAGGCGCTCGCGCTCTCGTTAAAATTTGTCTTGCAACATAAGGCGGCATGGGAACACGGCGATTGGCTTGAGTTTTTAATAAGTCTTAAAGAAAATGGATTTTTTATTTCGAAGACGATTGAACCACATGTCGGCGCAATCATCGGAACGCTAAAAAATTTCTACTGGTTACCGCAGACTGGTACTGTAAGCATAGAGGAGTTACTATCCCGCCTTTGTGACGAGGCCGCAGGTTTTATCGTGGAAACCAATGGCATTTGGACAGTACAGCAGTGGCAGGCCTTTACAAGCAGCATTGAGTCAAAGGGGATACTGCTGGATGAACAAACGTCGGCATTGTTCTGCGACATTATCGAAGCAACAAAGTCGCTCCATATTTTGTGTTGTTAACGAGCGTCTATCTAAGAGAAATATAGAAATACGGAGGTTATAATGCGTGACAGTAGTAGCGATAAAATATCTTACTGCGTATCAATAAATGACGAAGATGTCTTTGAGGCAATGAAGTCCATAAACGGTTATCTCGACATAACGCCGGAGGATTTTAAAGAGGTGTACCTCGCTGCCTATAAACATGCCCTAAGCAGGGTAACAAAATCAGTGGCAATCAAAGAGGTTATGACAGTCGGCGTGGTCTTTGCCACAGTAGATATGCCGCTTACAGAAGTGGCCGACAGGCTTTCTGAAAATGCAATCTCCGGCCTTCCGGTAGTGGACGACAGGGGACGCCCGGTTGGGGTTATATCGGAGAAGGATTTTCTTTCGCGTATGGGGGTTGACCATGCCCTCACGTTTATGTCGGTAGTTGCGCTTTGTTTAAGAGGCAGGGGCTGCGACGCCATGCAGATTAAAGAACTTACCGCCAAAGACATAATGGCAACCCCGGCGGTGTGTCTTAGTGAAAACGCCCCGATACATGAGGCTGTTTCTCTTTTTGTATCTAAGAAGATTAACCGGATACCGGCGCTTTCGTCAGAGGGTAAATTATCCGGAATAATAACGCGCGGCGATATTTTCAGGTCCCCGCTGTTTCAAATAAACGTTTAGTGATGAGCGGCAGCCCAAAATTCAATAGAGCCGATTGCAAAAGGTTCGGGGCTTGTGATAAGATGGGGACACAGGCGTGCCTTGGCTCCGTAGGATTTTCACTGTAAAGCTGGAATCCAGAGAACCCTCTATCGAGTTAACCTCATAGGTATTTATTTTGAGCTGTGAAGCGCGTTGGCGATGACATTGGCATAGGCGGTCAGGATATTCTCCTCCGATGCGTCATACTTGTGGCCGTCTTTCACGTAGATATTCATTACACCGAGTAGAGCGCCCTCGGCGAGAATCGGTACGCAATAGTGTCCATGCGGCAGCCCGTCTTGCTGGAGTACGTGGCGCTTGTCTATCTTATCGGAGAAAACTACCGCGCGTGTAGAGGCCGCAAGCCCGCACAGGCACTGTCCAACCGCTACGGTGGGACATTCAGAGCTGCTCAGCGATGCCTTCAACACAAGGGTATTCGCGTCGTTATCTACAAGATATATGCAGCCGCGTGTCTGTAAAAACATACGGGGAATTGACACTATCATCTCAAGTGCCCGATGTAATTTCTTCTCTAACGCTATAGGCTCCAAAAATAGGCTGAGCATCTGGTTCATTATCCGTAGCTTCATCTCCATCCTGTGTTTATACAGGGCCATGCTGATAGTGATAATCAAGTCCCTCTGCGTAAAGGGTTTGACTATGTAGCCGTGCGGTTCTGTTACCTTTGCGCGATGGAGGGTGATTAAGTCTGTGTGGGCGGTAAGGTATATTATGGGGATGTTCTGGTGCTTTTCGATTTCCATGGAGGCCTCTATGCCGTCCATCTTCCCGTCTAACGTGATGTCCATGAGTATCATGTCAGGCGTCAGTTCAGCGGCCTTTTGTATTGCCTCTTCGCCGCTTGAGGCGATGCCGACAACCCCGTGTCCCAGTTTTTTCAGCTTTGCCTCTATGTCGCGCGCGGTTATTATCTCGTCCTCAACTACGAGGATGTTTATCCCGGATGTCATTGCCCCTTCAAGCATATTAGCCGTCTGTTCCATTATCTCCCCCTATGATTTCTGAGCATAAAACTCCATGTGGTATTTTGTCCCATCATTGGTATCAATGTCAATAGTACCCTTCAATTTCCTTGTAATTAAATCATTTACCAACTGAAGGCCAAGGGATTTGGTCGTCTTAAAATTTATTCCCGCGGGGCAGCCAACGCCGTTGTCACCCACGCTGAAGGCGTATTTACCGTTTTCGTGCCGGGCAAAACTTACCCTGATAACGCCATCGTGGCGGTTTGGGAAGGCGTATTTTATTGAATTGGTAATCAGCTCGTTGATAATCAGACCGCAGGGGATGGCTATGTCTATATCTATGTCAAGGTCAGGGTCTATGTCAACCTTTAAGGCCACGCTGCTTATGTAATGCTCATAGGTGGCGTATAGCTCGGCCATAAGGTCTTGTATGTACTCGGAGAAATTCAGCTTTGACATGTTGGTTGATTTATAGAGTTTATCGTGAATGAGGGCCATTGCCCTGATACGGGTTTGCGTGTCCTTAAAGATATTGAGCAGGTAGTTATCGGTAATGGTCTCCGACTGGAGGCTGATGAGGCTGGAGATAATCTGGAGATTGTTCTTTACCCTGTGGTGTACCTCCTTAAGGAGCATGTTGAGGTCTTTGACGGTTGTGCCCATGCGGTCTTCTATCAGATTGCGTCTGGAGAGTTCAATTTGCAGTTGTTCGTACTTATCAGTCAGCTCTTTGTCTTGGGCTAAACCGTCCTCCTTTCTTATTTCCATACATTCTGACATATCCTCGCAGGTGATGAACACGGCTGAGATGCTGCCGCCGCTGTTTAAGATGGTATCGCATTTCAGGCGGACATAGAGCACGTCATCGGCGCTGAATTTTATAGTGAGGTCGGCTGAGTATTTCTCCAGCCTGACAAGACTCTCCGGTATGTATAAATCTGCCAATACGGGGAAAATATCTCTGGCATTCCTGCCGGTAATCGGGGCATTGCCCAGGCACAGAAGTTTGTTGACGCATGAGTTGGCGTAGATAATCGTCCCTTCGGGGTCGCCAATGGCAAAACCAATGTCGAGGTTGTCAATGAGGCCCTTGAGCATAGTAAGCTCTTGTCTTGCGTGCAGGTCGGTGGCGTCTCTGAAGGCGATAACCGCCAGGACTGTCCCTCTGATTTCCAGCGGCGTCATCTTAATCTTACAGAATATCTCCCGTTGTTGTTTGTCCAGTGCCATGACGTAGATGTTTCTATTGCTCAGGTAGTCAATGTTTTTGGTTATATGGCCGATGTATTTTGAGAGTGTGTGGTGGTATTTCTCTTGTATAATAGACGTTAGCAGACTTTGTCCTATCACGTCGGCGGCCTTATATAGAAATATTTTTTCGGCCTCCTTATTCCAGAACAAGATGTTAAAATCTTTATCTACTATTACGAAGGCGTCCGTGATGGAATTTGCCATTACGGCAAACATGTTCTCACGTTCATTAATCAGGCGGCTTTGGCGCAGCGAATGCCTGATAAAGCCCTTTAGTTCGGCGCCTTTAAGCGGCTTCCATAAGAAATATTGCTCCATATCACCAACGCTTCCATGGGTTGCCAGCACGGCAATTGAGACGTTGTCATTTTCTGAAATTCCCAGTTCCCCGATGAATGAAGGGCTAATTGACTCGGCATCAACAATAACTACGGGCGGCCTTGTCTTGCGGTATATCGCAAGGCCTTCCACGGCACTATCAGAGGACAGTGTCTCGCATCCAATCTCCGCCGCGGCCTTGCTAATGAATTCGACAATTTCTTTGTCGGCGCTCACAACAAGCAGCACATCTTTCACAGCGGGGGCAGAGGGTTTGTGAAGGTCAACGAAAAACTCTAAAAGACCAATGTTCATGGGATAGATTGTAACATATATTGGCGTGATTATAAAAGCAAAAGGATTAACGACGAAGGGGGGGTAACCCCCCCTTCACCCCATAAATCTCGCCACGTTGTATCCTTTGAATTCCGGCTGCCGCCGCCAAGACGGGGGATTATCCCCTCGCTGGCGGCTTCAGAACTCCGACTGTTGTGACGATAAAATGACGCCTCCCCCCTGTCTGTCATTCCCGTGAAAACGGGAATCCAGAATGATGCAGATACGGAGAGTCTCAGTATTTTACAACTAACTACTTAATCTATATGGGTTTTTTCATGGGAATTCCAAAAATAGCCGGGGTACAAGAATATCTCATGGCTTGACTTCGCAACTGGCATGGTATTTGCTTTAAACATAGCATGTTTGGACGAATAGAAAATAGGTTGACAGAGGAACTACAGAGTGCCGGAGGGGCTCAGACGGCCACCGCAAGGTCTCGAAGCACCGCAAACGGCAGTTTCAAGGCCGTTTTACAGAATGTCGTGGCAGGTGACAGGAGAAAGCAGGCCACATCGCCAGCCCCTGCATCAAGCGACCCCGTGATGAGCGCTATGGATACGTATTTATCGGTAGACAAAATAGACGATACGAATTTATTTCCTGAAAGTGGGAATGTATTTCCCAGTACCGGATTTAAAACAGATATGTCGGCTATAACCTCAGACAGAAACAGTTCATTAAGACAAATGTCGGACGAGGGAAGATTACACGGTACGTCCGGTAGATGGAATTCCAACGCAATGGCGTCAAATAAGCCGCACAACGGGCGGTCTTACAAACAGGCGTCGTATAGCGCTGATGCCTCATCAGGTGATGACGCGGTTGCGTCTTCGTCAGCAAATCTTGATAAATACGATAGTTATATAAAAGAATCAGCTTCTAACTATGGATTAGATCCCGCTTTGATAAAGGCGGTAATAGTTGCCGAAAGTGGTGGCAACGCCAGCGCTCGCTCAAGGTCAGGCGCCAAAGGACTGATGCAGTTGATGCCGTCAACAGCGGCAGGACTTGGTGTTACTAACAGCTATGACCCAAGACAAAACATCGCCGGTGGGAGCCGCTACCTGCGTCAACTACTCGATAAGTACGATGGCAATGTACACCAGGCCCTAGCCGCATACAACTGGGGTATGGGCAATCTGGACAGAAGACCTGACAAAATGCCGCAGCAAACAAAGAACTATGTCGCCAAAGTAGAGGGTTACTATCGCGGCTACTCTGAAAACTCCACAATGGTGTAGTGTAGCGGCGGCGGCCATAATTCCCCCGCAGCAATATTTTTTACATTAACCTGTCGAATATTTATATAATCAATGGATGTGGCCACGTTTAAGTATCAGACTGTTTATACAAGTTTTGTCGGTATTGCTTTTACCACTTA
>JADFXF010000048.1 GCA_015233685.1 Nitrospirota bacterium
ATAAGCCATCTATAAGCGCGGCACTGTTATCGCTTGCAGTGTCGGTAATGGCCTCCACGGCGTTGGCCTCTGGCGTGAGTTTCGAGATAGCCCTCAGCAAGACTACCCTGACAGTGGGCGAAGGCGCGCAGTTAAGTCTGGTATTTAATGGCGATAGAGGGGCACCTCAGCCCCCTACCCCACAGTTGGATGGTTTTTCGGTTAACTACAATGGCTCGGCAACAAGGATGTCTGTAATCAATGGCTCGGCGTCAAGCTCTGTCACCTATAATTATTTCATCGTACCCATGAAAACGGGTGATTTTAAGATTGGCCCGTTTACGCACGACCACGACGGCAAGACATATACGTCGAATGAGATAACGGTCAGCGTTGTGGACAGCCCCGGCGCTGCCCCCGCCAACAATAATCCACCTCCACCGGCTGCTCAGGGGCGGCATGAGCCGTCCAAAGACGCTGCGAAGGGTATAAATGACAGGGTGTTTGTTACCCTTAAACCGTCAAAGACCACAGTCTATGCAAATGAAATCTTCACCGTCAGGGTAAAACTCTACGTCCGGGACATCAGCGTGCGCGAGGTGAGCTTTCCACAGTTGGGCGACAGCGGGTTTTCGGTAGGCAATTTCGACAAACCCGTCCAGGCAAGAGAGACCATAAACGGGCAGATATACGACACGGTTGAGTTTACGACCACGGCCTTTGCGGCTTCGGCTTCAAACTCGCTGAAACTTGGGCCGGCCACGCTAAAGTGCAATATAATGGTCAGGGCAAACATCGGCAATGTTCCGCACGGGGCGTTTGACGACGATTTCTTTAACAACTTCTTCAGCTCGGCCAGGGCGGAGGCCGTCGAGTTGAAATCCGAAGGCATGGCCATGAAGGTGCTGCCGCTGCCGGAGGAAGGCAAACCAAAAGGATATAAGGGCGCAATCGGCTCGTTCGAGTTAAACGCCACCGCAGAGCCTCATGAGGTGAAAACAGGAGACCCCGTTACGCTGAAGATGACCGTCACCGGCAGGGGTAATTTCAACAGTGTCACAGCCCCGGACACAGCAGAGAGCAGCCCTGCCATCAAATACTACGAACCACAGGTAAAACAGGACAAGACGTCAAAGACCTTTGAGCAGGCCGTCATACCCCAGGCCAACACGGTTCAGTCAATACCTGAGATAGTTTTTTCGTTTTTTGATCCTGATAAGAAGGCATATCAGACAATAAAAAAAGGACCGTTTCCAATAAAGGTGACCGGGGAGGCCACATCAGGCGGGGCAAAGATAATCGGCCCGGGGCAGGTGGCAGGGGAAAATAAGCCTGTGGAAAAAGAGATCCTCGGAAGGGACGTAGTGTTCGTAAAGGAAAGACCCGGCACGCTTGTCAGAATCTCTGACAGACAGATACAACCCTATCGCAATCCCATATTTATAGTATTTCTGCTTGTACCGCCTGTGTTATACATAGGGGCGCTTATATACGCAAGGAGGCACCACCGCCTGCGCCGCGATGTAAAGTATGCAAGGGGCCTCAGGGCACCCAAAAAGGCAAAGCAGGGGTTAAAGGCAGCCGCTGGCTTCCTTGAGGCGGGAAAAGAGAAGGAGTTCTACGACGCAGTTCATAAGACCATATATGATTATCTGGGCGATAAACTTCACATGCCGCCCGGTGAGATAATGAGTGAGAAAATATTCAAATTGCTGGAGGACAAGGGCCTGCAGACTGGCACGCTGAAAGAGATATTCGAGGCGTGCGACATGACGCGATACGCTCGCGGCGGGCTGGGCAGACCCGAAATGCAGACGACGTTCAAACACCTTGAGGACTTTATTGACCAAATGCAACGTACTCGGTTATAAGATAAGTGATGGAGACTGATTTTAACAGATGAGCCTGATAAATAAATTATTCGCGGCGGCAGCCGTACTATGCGCCCTCGCATTTCAATCAATGCCGGTGGGGGCTTACCCGGCTGAGGATGTCTTTAAAAAGGCGGCGGCGTTTTATGTGGAAGGCAAATACGACGAGGCCATAAGGGAATATTATAAGCCGATTCAGGAGGGCTATGAGAGTGGAAATCTGTACTATAATATGGGCAACTGTTTCTTAAAAAAGAACAACATTGGTTATGCGATATTATATTATGAAAAGGCAAAGAGGCTGATACCCGCTGACGACGATTTAAAGGCAAATTACGAGTTTGCACAATCCCTGATAAAGAACCGGCAAAGCGTCACATCAAGGCCGTGGTTAAACCGTCAGTTAGACAGGGTATATAACCCGCTTACGAATAATGTCCTGATGATATTAATATTGTTTTTTTATGTAATGATATTTACGGTTCTCACAGCAGGAATATTTATTGACGAAAGGATAAGGAAAAAATACTCCACCGTTGCAATATCGGCGGCCGCGGCATTATTAATAATCTCGTCATACGTGTTGTATGAGCGTGTGAGCGGCGTGCAGTCCGTAGTGTTGGCAGGAAAAGTGGAGGCCAGATACGAACCATTTGAGAAGGCGACGGTATTTTTCACCCTGTACGAAGGGATGAAAGTTGAGGTAATAGACACCGACGCACAGTGGTATAAGATAAAAAGGCCGGACGGCAAGACGGGCTGGGCGCCGAAAAACGACATCGGCCTGATATGAAAGTAAGGCGGCAAATAACAGGCATTGTTCAACCGTTAAGAGGGCAAATTGACAAATAGGGCGTCTTTTTGCTACGTTACACAATGATAGCTGAAACAACTCATACTGATGAATTGACTAATAACAACGGGGGGGGAAGTGAGGAGATTGAGCGGGAAGATACCGGTTATCCTGAAACGTCATTTGATCCCGATAAAATAAGGGTTGACCAACAAACCACAAACCTTGGCTATCTTATTGAAATGTTATTCGAAGGAGAAATAGATTTGACGCCTGAATTTCAACGTTCTATGGATTTATGGAGCCCAAAGCAAAAAAGTCAACTTATAGAGTCTCTATTGCTGGGATTGCCCCTACCCTCTTTCTATTTTAGTATAGATAGAATATCTAACAAGTGGGTGATAGTTGATGGATTGCAACGATTTTGTACATTTAATGATTTTATTATTAAAAATGAACTCAAACTTTCCGGGCTTGAATTTTTAAAGATATATGAAGGTAAAACTTATAAAGATTTATCAAAGGCGGACAAGCGAAAAATAAGCGGTACAAAGATAAACTTCTATGTAATAGAAAAGCAATCTCCTTCCTATGTTAAATTTCTTATTTTTAAACGAGTTAACACAGGAGGTTTAGTCCTAACCCCGCAGGAGATCAGACACGCATTGAATCAGGGGATTCCCTCAAGGTTTATTGAAGAGTTAGCACAGTTAGAAGAGTTTAAGCAGGCTACAGATTATCGAATCCCTTCAGCGCGTATGGAAGACAGGGACTTTGCTAACCGCTTCGTTGCTTTTTATCTTATGGGTTACGACACTAACTATAAAGGTGAATTAGATAGTTTCCTTAATGATGGAATGGAGGCATTGGCAAAAACAACCGAGGATGAGCGTGATAAAATCAAAGAAGCCTTCAAGAAATCAATGGAGCTTTCATATAAAATCTTCGGCAACGACGCCTTTAGAATGCGACGCAAATTAGAGGCTAAACGCAATCAAATCGCAAAAGCGCTGTTTGATACAATTAGTGTTAACTTCGCATGGCTTACCGATGAGCAGCAAGCACAACTACTTACCAAAAGTGAGGATTTCCGAATAAAACTTATTGATTTTTTCAATAAAGATGATTCATCCCAACCAATAACGTCGGCAACAGCCAGGAAATCAAACGTTATATACAGATTCGAACTCATTAAGAACATGCTTAGCGAGTTGCTTGCAACATGATAACCTCACTTCATATAAAAAACTTCAAATCCCATGAGGATACGAATTTAGAGTTGTCTAATGTAAATATCCTGACAGGCAAAAATGGAATGGGAAAATCGTCGGCAATGCAATCCATTCTGCTTTTAAGGCAGTCATATCTAAAGAATCTACTATCAATAGGGCTTGATTTAACTGGCGACCTATGTCGTATCGGTACGTCAAAAGACGCCATCTTCATGTTGGCAGAAACAGATGAAATAGAATTTGAAATAAAACAAAAGAATAAAGACGATTTAAATTTTGTATTTGAAGCTGGTACAGAAAGAAACGCATGGGATGAATTAATACATGGGTCAGGACTTCCAACAGGCGTTCCCACAGGTCTCGCTGGAATTCTAAAAGATAGCGTTGGACTTCCAGGAGGTATTCAACTTCTAACGAGGCAAGGCAAGGACTTCGCTACACTTCTCAGACGCAAAGACCTTCGTTCTATTCTACCTTTAATAACTGATTCAAGTATATTTAATAATAACTTTCAATATATTAGCGCATTTCGCAATGGTCCAGTTTCTGATTATGAAAAAGATACGGCTTTGGTCGAGATTTTTAATCAAATGTCAAGAAAAGAAGGACGATGCGAGTTAATCGCCCATTATCTTTATTATTTTAAAAAAGATCAAGTCTCTGACAAGTCCCTGACGAAGAAACCCAAAGATGATGACCTTGGGCTTGTATTTCAGGTGATAGAATGGCTGCAGGAAATAAGTCCGAACATAAATAATGTTTATATCGAAGAGGTTGCCGGAGACAGCTATAAAGTGGAGTACAGCTTTAGCCGTGGTGAGGGTGTAGCCCAAACCGATAAGTTTAAGGCTATGAACGTCGGTTTTGGGGTTTCATACGTGCTGCCGATTATTGTGGCTGCCCTTCATACTCCCAAAGATGGGCTTGTGCTGATTGAAAACCCGGAATCGCATATTCATCCCGCCGGACAGGCCAAACTCATGGAGTTGATTTGTAAATCAGCCAAGGCCGGAGTTCAGTTCATCATCGAAACCCATAGCGACCATATCATTAACGGCCTGTTGGTAGCGACAAAAAAAGAAATCATTAACCCCGACGATTCAAGGATATATTACTTCGATAGAAAAATCAGTACCCACGCCACACAAGTTACTAATCTGCCGGTGCTGGCGGGAGGGAAAATTAAAAAGCCACCCAAAGGTTTTTTCGATCAAATAGCAAAAGATCTTACTACATTAATGGGGTTAAAGGAGTGGGGGTAACTAACCTTTTTTTGTTACTTGCCGAAACTGAACCTTTTTATCAACAATGGATGCTGTCAAATGAACCTTTCCATGATGAATCATTATGTAATGAATATCTGGATGGATTATTTGGATACATAAAGGAAATAGAAATTGAAAATTACGACGGATACTACGATCCGGCAAACCTTGATAATTTCCTTCTACACTATGAAATCGAGATAGATTATCCCCATCCTCGTGTAATCATTTCAGAAATATTAAAAGAAAGATGGGGAAACTGGCGGGATACAATTCAACAAGCACTTAATAAAGAATATACATTATTTAGCCAGCCGATTGAAAACCACACGTTTTGTGAAATAAGCCAACGTAAACTTGATGACCATGAAAACAATTATGCCTTGCTGAATCACCATGCTTGTAAAATCAGTGATATTATTTCAGTTGCCATTGGCGGTAAAAAACCGGAGGGATTTAGTAATCTGCGAGATAAAGCATCACTCATACAATGGTTTGCTGAAAATCGTATACCAAAGCGAATACTTAAACCACATGATAAGCATAAAAAACAACCTATCAAGGATATGGCTCTTTGGGGGGAAGGCGCCAGCATATTGGAATGTTCAGATGAAGAGGCTCAGGTATTACTTAATACCGCGATAGGAAATTCTGTGAAAACATTATATAACTATGATGAGAACAATAAGAAATATATTGAGTTTAAGTATGAGAACGTTAACGAATACAACATTACATATCATGGTTATCATGTTGGAGACATTCCATCACCCATTAAAAAGAGACTTGAGGAAAAATTTAATATCTGATACCCCTGCGGCTACAATGCCGCAGGTCTTGACTTATACTGCTAAATGTGTTATCAAAAGGCCGATTTACCGTATTTTTATCATTTGACAAAACCGATGCCCATTCTTTAAGATTCCTGTGCGTGCCAGTATCTGGTTGATATGTTAAAAATCTATGTGGACGGCGGGTAAATGTATTTTCAGAATTTGATAATGAAGCTTCAGGAGTTTTGGGCGGCGAAAGGCTGTGTGCTCCTTCAGCCCTATGATGTAGAGGTGGGGGCCGGGACGTTTCATCCGGCAACTTTTTTTAGAGTGCTTGGTCAAACCCACTGGAAGACCGCCTATGTTCAGCCATCACGCAGGCCCACAGACGGACGCTACGGCGAAAACCCCAATCGCCTCCAACACTACTATCAGTATCAGGTAATTTTGAAGCCCTCGCCGGTGAACTCGCAGGAGGTCTATATCGAGAGCCTCAGGGCCATCGGCATTGACCCCAAAAAGCACGACATACGCTTTGTCGAGGACGACTGGGACTCCCCAACGCTTGGCGCATGGGGGCTTGGCTGGGAGGTCTGGCTTGACGGCATGGAAGTCACTCAGTTTACATATTTTCAACAGGTCGGCGGGATTGACCTAAAACCTATATCGCTTGAGCTGACCTACGGGCTTGAGCGCATAGCGATGTACCTGCAGGGCGTGGACAATGTCTATAACCTGCGCTGGAACGAGGACTTCCTCTACGGCGACATCCACCGGCAGGACGAGGTGGAGTGCTCAAAATTTAACTTTGAACTGACGAATGTGGAAATGCTCAGGCGCCATTTTGACGATTTTCACGGCCAGTCAAACGCCCTGGTGAAGGCCGGGCTGACGCTGCCGGCCTATGAATATTGCCTTAAATGCTCGCATGTGTTTAATCTGTTGGACGCCAGAGGAGCGATTTCGGTGAATGAACGCACGGGGTATATTACGCGCGTGCGTGCGCTTGCCCGCCTCTGTGCAGAGACATATTTATTGAATAATGGGGCGGATTTGCCTTAGGAGAATATGCCATGAACGATAATTCACCTGATATATCACTCCTCCTTGAGATTGGGACAGAGGAGATACCGGCGGGGTTTCTCTCAGACGGCGTTGCCAGAATTGAGGAGCTTGCCTCCGGGCAATTAAAAGAGGCCTCGGTTGTCTTCTCAACGGTGAAGGTATATGCCACCCCCAGAAGGCTTGCCATTATAGTTGATGGCGTGCAGATATATCAGGAGAAAAAGGTAAGGGAGGTCTTCGGGCCACCCGTTGCAGCCGCCTATAACGCTGATGGAAATCCAACGCGGGCGGCTATTGGCTTTGCCGCCACACACTCAATTGACGTCGGGCAGTTGTCAACTCAGACAAAGGGCAAGGGGCAGTATATAGTTGCCCGGATTGAGCAGCCAGGTCTGCTTGTTAAAGATATAGTCGGCGGGGTGTTTGAAAAGATCATTGCCGCGATTCGTTTCCCAAAGATGATGAGATGGGCGTCGCTGGATTGTAAATTTGCCCGTCCTATATGTTGGATAACCGCCCTGTGCGGCAGTGAGCCGGTTAATGTGAAATATGGCGGGGTTGAAAGCGCTGACGTCACATACGGACACCGTTTTCTCTCAGAAGGCGCTGTCAAACTGGAGGACGTAAACCAGTATGTCACCGCCCTGAAATCAAATTATGTCATTGTAAACCAGGACGAAAGAAAAGAGCTGATAAGAAAACAGGCGCAGGAGATAGCCGCAGAGTTCAATGCCTCACCCATTACAGACGAGGCGCTGCTTGAGACAGTCACATATATAGTTGAATATCCTGTATGTGTTGTGGCAGGGTTTCCTGACGAATTCCTCCGGCTTCCGGCAGAGCTTTTAATCAGCGTAATGCGCGGCCATCAAAAATACTTCGCCCTTGAGCGTGACGGCCATCTTATCAACCAATTTATAGTGGTAAGCAACACGCTCAAAGAAAACGAGGCAACCGTGCGCGCGGGCGCAGTGCGCGTGATAAAGGCGCGCCTTGAGGATGCGAATTTTTATTATGAACATGATTTACAGTTAGATCTGATTGAGCGCATTGAAAGCCTCAAAGGAATTACATTTCACGACAAGCTCGGCAGCCTTTACGACAAAACAAAGAGGCTTGAGCTGATAATCGCTTACCTTGCCAAAGAACTCCATCAACATGAACCTGATAGGTACATAAAGGCGGCAGAGATTTCAAAGACCGCGCTTGCCACTGGGGTTGTACGCGAATTTACCGAACTACAGGGTATCATGGGTAAACATTATGCCATGAAAAATGGTCACGACCGGGAAATCGCAGGGGCACTTAACGAACAGTACATGCCTCAGCAGTCGGGCGGAGAGATTCCGGCAACGGCAATTGGTACGGCACTGAGCCTTGCCGACAAGCTGGATAATATCGTGTCATTTTTCAGTGTCGGCCTTATCCCTACCGGCTCCGAAGACCCATTCGCCCTTCGCCGCCAGGCCATAGGGTTGATATCTATTTTAATTGAAAATAAATTTAATGCCATTACATTAAAAAAACTATTTGGCCAAACGACAGGCATATTAGGAAAAGACGCGGGTCTCATTGCCCCGATAGAGATATTTTTTCGGTCAAGGCTTGAGGCCATGTTTTTATCAAGGGGCTATGTCAACGACGAGGTGCAGGCGGCGCTTTACGGCCTCATGGAGATACCGCCCGTGTATCTGTTAAATCGCCTCGACATGCTGCGTGATTTAAAAACCAGCGAAGGCTGCAACGAATTTCTGTTTGCCTTTAAGAGGATACAAAACATAGTCCCAGATGGTTTTGATGGCGAGGTAAACCCTGAGCTTTTTATTATGGACGAGGAAAAAGAACTGTTGATATTTCTGACAGATATTAAATATGATATAACCGATGCTATTTCAAAAGGGGATTACAAGAGGGCGTACGAAAAGTTACACACCCTGATAGCACCGATAAATAAATTTTTTGACAAGGTACTGGTTATGGACAAGGACGAGCAAAGAAGGTCAAATAAGTTGGCGCTTTTGAATGAGATTCGCCGAATGTCCGATAAATTGGCCGACGTATCAAAACTGCAGGAGAGGTAGAATGAGGGGTTGCACGGTTTTTTTGCTTGACAAAGGTAAAAAAACTATGATAAGAAACGGAGAGGACTGATAGCCTGTGTTTGACAGGTAATAAAAAAGCCCGGAGGTAAAAATGAATCCAGAAGAGCTTCGCTATCATAAAGAACACACATGGGTAAGCATATCCGGAAAGAAGGCGACCATAGGTATAACGGATTACGCACAGGATGCCCTTGGAGATATAGTTTACATAGACATCCCCGAGGTTGACGCCGAGGTAGAGGCCAACGCGGAGATGTCCGAGATAGAGTCTACTAAGGCGACATCGTCGGTGATAGCCCCGTTGAGTGGGACGATTATAAGCGTAAACGAGGATTTGGAGGACTCGCCGGAGATAATCAACGAAGACCCATACGGCAAGGGCTGGATAGCGGTAATCGAAATATCGGACGAATCGGAGCTTGACGACCTGATTGACGCCACTGACTACGACAAGTTCATTGAAGAGGAAGCTGGATGAAAATCATAATACTTGGCTCCGGCCCAGGCGGCTATGTCGCTGCCCTCAGAGCGGCCCAGATGGGCGCTGAGGTTACAATAGTCGAGGAAAAGGAGGTCGGAGGCACATGCCTTAACGAGGGCTGCATACCTACCAAGACGCTTGTGGCCTCGGCCGAGGCGTATTCAAAGGCAAAAGACCTCGCCTCATACGGAATAGACATTACGGGAGAGATAAAACTTAACGTCAAAAAGATAATGGAGCGCAAAAACTCCGTTGTCTCAACCCAGGTCAAGGGCATAAGGGGATTGTTTAAGAGCTGGGGCGTAACACTCAAAGACGGCAGAGGGAGTTTTATATCCGAAAAACAGATAAGGGTTGTCTCAAAGCAGGGCAAAGAAGAGACGCTGACGGCAGATAAATTTATCATCGCCACAGGGGTAAGCCAGCCCTCCATACCAACGTTTCCATTTGATGGAAAGCAGATAATCTCAAGCTCGGAGGCCCTCCAGATACAGGAAATCCCGGACTCGATGCTGATACTCGGCGCTGGCGTGATGGGATGTGAGTTCGCCTGCATATATCGGGAATTCGGAACTGATGTTTCCATGGTCGAGCTTATGCCAAGGGCGTTGAGCATAGAAGACGCAGAGATTTCACAGGTGCTGGAAAGGGAATTAAAAAAGAAAAAAATAAAACTGCACGTCGGCGTTAAGGCGGAAAGGGTAACAACAGACGCGTCAGGCGTTAAGGCATTTCTGTCTGACGGCAAGGAGATATTCGCTTCGAAAATCCTCGTAACGATAGGCAGCAGGGCGTTTAATACTTCAGGGATAGGCCTTGAACATGTCGGCGTGGAGCTGGACAAGCGCGGGGCGATTGTAGTGAACGAGTTCATGGAGACCTCAAACAAGGACGTCTATGCAATCGGGGACGTAACCGGCGGGATGCTGCTGGCGTATGTGGCGTCTAAACAAGGCACGTGCGCGGTGGCCAACATCATGGGGCATAAAGAGAAGATGGACTATAATGTCATACCGGTGGGGATTTTCACACACCCTGAGATAGCCTCGGTGGGGTTGAGGGAGCATCAGGCACAGGAGCGTGGACTCAAGTACAAGATTGGGCGGTTTCAGTACCGCGCCCTGGGCAAGGCACACGCCATGGGCGAAATCGCGGGGATGTTTAAGGTAATCGCCGACACAGAGACGAATAAGCTGCTTGGGGTTCACATTATCGGACACAATGCCGCGGACATAATCCACGAGGCGGCAGTGGCATTGAAGGCAGGAATGACGGCAGAGGCGCTGGCCGATACGGTTCACGCCCACCCTACCCTTGCCGAGGGATTGATGGAAGCGGCGGAGGATGTCATGGGGCGCGCGATTCACGTACCCAAACCATAGAGATAATATACCGGACGTTGAGCCGGAAGTTATAAAAAAGTTGGAACTATAATTTATTACAGCACACACAGGAGGACACAGATGTCAGAAATAGTAAAAGTTCACGCAAGGCAGATAATGGACTCAAGGGGAAACCCCACCGTAGAGGTAGACGTAGTGCTTGAGAGCGGTTACATGGGAAGGGCGGCGGTTCCAAGCGGCGCCTCAACCGGAGAGAGAGAGGCCGTAGAGCTGAGAGACGGCGATAAGAAAAAATACATGGGCAAGGGCGTACTAAAGGCGGTAAAAAACGTAAACACCGAGATAGCAAAAAAGGTGCTTGGCATGGAGGCTACCCATCAGGCGGATATTGATAAGATAATGATAGACCTCGACGGCACGCACAACAAGTCAAGGCTTGGTGCCAACGCAATATTAGGCGTATCCATGGCGGTAGCCAGGGCCGCGGCTGAAGAGGCCGATTTGCCCCTTTATAAATACATCGGCGGCGTAAACGCAAAGGAACTCCCCGTGCCGATGCTCAACATCATCAACGGCGGCGCACATGCCGATAACAACGTGGATGTTCAGGAGTTTATGATAATGCCCGTAGGGGCTACTACCTTTGCTGACGCGCTTAGAATGTCGGCTGAGGTGTTTCATAACCTGAAGAAAATCCTGCAGAAAAAGGGACTGTCCACAGCCGTGGGAGACGAGGGAGGCTTCGCCCCTAATTTGAACTCAAACGAAGACGCTATCGTAGAGATAATGGAGGCCATAGGGGTAGCAGGCTACAAGGCGGGAAAGGACATGCTCATTGCCCTTGACGTAGCCTCAAGTGAGCTGTTCAAAGACGGCAAATATGACTTCGCCGGAGAGGGAAAGAAATACACCCCGGCGGAACTCACCGACTACTACGCCTATCTCGTAGATAAGTATCCAATAATCTCAATCGAAGACGGTATGAGCGAAAACGACTGGGATGGCTGGAAACTCCTTACCGACAAATTAAAGACGAAGGTTCAACTGGTCGGAGACGACCTGTTTGTAACCAACCCTGCAATCCTCAAAGAGGGCATCAAAAAGGGTGTCGCAAACTCAGTGCTTGTTAAGGTAAACCAGATTGGTACGCTGACCGAGACACTGGACGCGGTGGATATGGCAAAGCGGGCAATGTACACCGCCGTTATCTCACACCGCTCTGGTGAGACTGAAGACACCACGATAGCCGACATAGCCGTTGCGCTCAATGCCGGGCAGATAAAGACAGGCTCGGTATCCAGAAGCGACCGTATCGCCAAGTACAACCGCCTCCTGAGAATCGAGGAGGAGCTTGGCAGTATTGCCGTGTATAAAGGCGCAGACACGTACTACAATCTAAACAAATAGGAGATAATGTTCGCGCGGTGGGCGGGTGGGCGCATATGTTTTTTCCCCCCGCCGTGCGATATATAAAACAACTATGCCAACAGAGCCAACAGAGAAACAGACGGAAAGACAAGGTACGCCACGCAAGTCAGCCCGGGGGACGAGGAAGAGCCTTCGCGGACAGATAGTCTCCGAGCGTAAGCGTAGGGTGCGCATAACGCTGATCATGTTTGCCATTGTCCTGACAATAATCGGCTTGAACCTAATATTCGATGAGGCTGGCTTTATTAAATATGTAAACTTAAAAAAAGAAGAGAAGCTGCATGAGCAGGGCATAGCCAAAATCGAAAAAGAGATCGCCGCGCTGAAAGAAGAGATAGTGGAGATAAAGACAGACCCGTTTCAGATAGAAAAACAGGCAAGAGAGGGACTCGGTCTTGCAAAACCAGACGAATACGTCTTTATGTACGCAAAGTAACCACGACGCCGCGGGCCAATAGTGACGAGATTCGCAGCCGCCATCACAGGCGCCAGCGGTGCCATCATAGGTATCAGACTAGTCACTGAGCTATTAAAGACATCGGAGGTACACCTGGTTGTATCGAAGTCGGCCTTCTCTGTCATCGCCCACGAAACCGGACACACATGGGGCGCTCATCCCGCTGCGGCTCTCAGGGATTATTTCAGGAGCAGCCGACTTTTTTACCACGACGAAGACGACCTTCACAGCGCCATCGCAAGCGGCTCGTTCATAACGAATGGGATGGTGGTAGTCCCCTGCTCAATGAAAACACTGTCCGCGATAGCCAACGGCTACGCCTCTAACCTCACGGCAAGGGCGGCTGATGTTACGATAAAAGAAGGAAGAAAATTGATAATCTGCCCGCGCGAGATGCCTTTTAGTGCGATACATCTGGACAATATGCTCAAACTTGCCCGTTTGGGCGTGGTTGTCGCCCCGCCCGTACCGGCATTCTATCACCAACCGGAGACACTCGCTGACACCGTAGATTTCATCGTTGGAAAGCTCCTCGACCAGCTCAGCATCGAACACAACCTCTTCAGGCGCTGGTCAGGCCAGGCCGAAAGCCCGGAGGGTATGCAGTGAGACAAATCAAATCCATAAAGACAAAACTGTTGATAAGGATAATCCTCTCCTTTGTTGTTCTGTCAATAGTGATACAGGCCATAGTGTTTGTCAGCTTCAGGAACTTCAGCATAAATACATCAAAGGAAATGGCGCTTTCAGCCGCGGAGCTAATCAGAGATTCCATTACCTCATTTATGATTCTTGGCGTATATGATAAAAGGGATATTTTTCTGGATAGGATAAAACATACCAGTGGCCTTAAAGAGATAAGGGTTCTGAGGAGCAAAACAGTAATACAACAATTCGGCCAGGGCACCCGTGAAAGTGGAATGCCCTCATCTCTTGAGGAGGATGTCCTCAGAACCGGCAATATCAAATGCTCAGTAAGCGAGAATATTTTCAATGTTGAATACGCCATAGTAATCCCGTATAAGGCTTCCAACGGGCAGGTCAAATGTCTGCAATGCCATAACGCGTCGGAAGGCGAGGTACTTGGGGCGGTGAGCGTTGTCGTTGACCTCACTTCTCACAGGCGTACAAGTGTATCTACTGTGTCTTATATGGTGGCGGTGTCAATGCTTTTTTCAATCGGCACGCTCTACATGATCTTTGTTTTTTTCAAACCCTACACAGAGCTTTTTCACAGGCTGAGGTTTGGATTTGAACACGCGGCGGAAGGGGATTTTTCCAGCAATAAGGTCGAAGTTGTCCTTTCAGATGAGGCCGGCGATGTGGCAAGGGGATTTAATACCATGACAGACAATCTTTCGGCAACCCTCGCCTCCATAGATAACAAGGTATCTCTGCTGATAGGATATCAGACCGCTAAGACCGCCAATGCCCTCAAAGACACAACTAAGACCGTTGATATGCTGGTAAAAATATACAATTTCAAAAGAACCATAGAAAAAGACGCTCTAAAGAGTGATATATTTTTGAGAATAGAACAAATGCTCATGGAAATGGAAATAGAAAATTTCTCTATTTATGAAGTGAATCCAGATAACAATTCGATTAGAAATGTGCTCTGCAGAGCCGACGCCAAAAACGACCATTGTTTCAGGCCACTAACCGAAGACAACCAAACAGTATTCTGGTGCAATGAAGTGATTTTAACTGACCCAGCCCAGTGCAGGGCGGTACGTACGGGGGGAATTGTGGATTCGCGGGAATTTTCTCAGGTATGCCAGAATTTTATATGCGGCGAAGATAATCAAACCAACAAACCCGGCTACTATTGTATTCCTATTCACATTGGAGGGCATATCGGCGATGTAGTTCAAATAGTGTACTACAAAGACAACGATGAGATTACGTGGTTACGCATTCCTTATATAAAGGCCCATCTTCAGGAGTGTGAGCCGGTGCTTGAAGGAAAGACCTTTATGGAACTTCTAAGGCGGCAATCCCTCATTGACCAGCTCACTGGATTATATAACCGCCGGTTCCTTGATGAGGTAACGAACAGCCTTTGCCGCGCAGCTATAAGGAGAGGAACTCTCATCGGAATTTTATTGATAGATATAGATCACTTTAAACAGGTAAACGATACCCATGGCCATGATGTTGGAGACAAGGTGCTACAAAAGGCGGCCTCTATTATCAAGGTATCAGTAAGGGAATCCGACATGGTCGTTCGTTACGGCGGCGAAGAAATATTAGTGCTCCTTGTAGATGCCACAGAGGGCAAATCCTCTGAAGTCGCTGAGAAAATACGCGGTAATATTGAGCATGAATCCCTTGAAATCCCATCTTTCACACTGAAAAAAACCGTAAGTATCGGCGTCAGTGAGTTTCCAACGGACTCTGACAAGTTCTGGCAGTGCGTAAAATTAGCCGATACCGCCCTTTATAAGGCCAAAAATGATGGCAGAAACAGGGTCTGTATTTATAAAGAAGACATGTAATCGTCCATGGAGATGTTGCCGTGAATTTCTATAAAGCCGCCAATGAATAAGTTTGCACAGGCAAGGTTTGCAGGCAGACCATCCATAACTGCGGCGTTTGCTGTCCTGAGCGCTGTGTTTTGGATATTGTCTTTATTAATCTTCCTGCACGAACAGGAAATTCTCATAATCAGTTGGGATACAATCCCTGTTGAGCACTTCAGGCGGGAAACCGGTAACTCCTGGTTTGCCAAATTTACAAAGAACTCGTTCACATCGCCCTCAAGGGCCGTACTGCTGGAAAACGGCACGCCGCTTAGGCGCGCCAATGCCGCCTCTGACGCCGTGGCGTATATTGGAGAGGGCAGGTACTGCCTCTCTAACGATGAACTCCTGTTTTCTACCTCCGACAACTCTGACCCCGCCAAAAACGGCAGAAAGTACGAATTACTCTGTGCCGCCCCTGTAAATCACACGAAGGTACACCTGCTCTTTTTTCTTGCCGTCCTATCGTCGGCGATAACATCTGTGGCCACATGGGGCTATGGCGGGGATTTACACCTGATAAACGCGCTTAAGTCTTTTGGGGCAAGGCATAAACGGGCATTAGAGCTGACCCTCGCCGCTGTGTCGGTTGTTATAGTTGTGGTACCGTATTTGATAACGCGGTTACCGTATTTTCTTTATTATCCTGTGGTATTGATACGGCCGGATTCATATGGATACTTCGATGTCGCCATTGAGATATTGTCCGGCCAATGGCCTGATCTGTCTCTGAGGACGCCCGGCTATCCGATGTTTATAGCCGCTGTGTTTTTATTCTCAAAGACGATACTCTCTGTTATTGCCGTACAAAACCTGTTATCGCTGATTTCGGCATTGGCGTTTGTCTATGGGATATTGATTTCGTACCGGTATATGGCCCCGCTTGCGGCCTTTGCAATGGCAGGATTTATTACGAGCCATGTGCAGATGGCCGGGGACATTTCGCTTCTTTCGGAGAGCCTGTATGTGAGTGTTATTGTGTGTGCGTTTGCATTTATGACGATTGCGTTAAAACGCTGGCACGGCGTGTTCTTTGCCCTTGCGGGGGCTGCGTTTGCGTTTACTGTTTATATCAGGCCGGCAGGGTTGTTCGTTGTGGGGGTTTTTGTATTGGTTATCGTATATATCCGGATAAATGGGCGCAACCCAAGGGGTTTAACAGCGGCATTTGCCCTGCCCTTTCTTTCTATGCTGTTTGTGCTTGGCGGTTACAATTATGTAAAACATAAGTCGTTTACTCTGGATAACTACGGGGTGGCCGCAACGGTATCAAACGCGATATTCTTAGAAGGAGATGAAAACAAATATCCCCGGGGACTTAACGCGGCAGTGGCAAAGATTCGGGGCGCGGCATCGGCACAGCAGAGGGCATTGCTGAACTCCACATGGGACATAAGAAAATACGGCGAGACCCTAAGCGCCATTCACAGCGGCAGCGGTGGGGACGGCGGCGTAATAGGGCCGATTTCAGAGGCGCTCGGAAACCCGCCCGCAAATGAACTACGACAAGCCTTAACAACCCTGCTCTCTGACGCCATAAGGAAACATCCCCTTCAATTTATAAAAAAGACATTTATATATTTGTTGATTTATTTTGATAACAGCCGCGACGACTACAATATTTACAACAGCATAAACGGCAGCTATTCGTCTTTATATATCAAAGCAAAAGCCGATACCATGGCGAGATATTTAAACCCGCACCCGCTGCCTTATTTTACAGTGGAGACGGGCAAATTTGGAGGCAACCGGGTGGCCGACGCGGGTGAATATGTCGAGACACCCATGCAGTGGTTTCATTACCTTATTTACACAAAACTCCAACACGCGGTATTCAGAAGTTTGTTCTGGGTGGCGGCCTTTGCCATAGCCTATGCCTTCAGCGCCTTCAGCCTGATTCGTTCGGGGTGGAAAAACATGGGGAGTTTTATACTTTTTACGATAGGAAGCGCCACCATGCTGCACGCTATTGGGGTTGCGGTGGCTGCGTTTCCCAATCCAAGATACAGTTATACGATGGAATTCAGCTACTATCTGCTGCCGCTGCTGCTTCCGATTTGTAAGTATGGTAAGTTCAACAACGCCGGGCCATGTGAGTAATTCTATTTTTAAATCATATGTGCATTAATAATCAGTGATTAGCGTATTTATGAAGTATCTTA
>JADFXF010000049.1:0-795 GCA_015233685.1 Nitrospirota bacterium
ATAAATACGCTAATCACTGATTATTAATACTCATATGATTTAGAAATAGAATTAGAGGGAGGTATGGCTATGTTATTAAATCACCTCATGGACGGGATAATTGACAGAATAACGTCAGAAAGAAAATTCAAAGGCGATTATAATAACAAAGACCTCAGTGCTGGTGCCCGCAAAGGTCTCATAGATTATCTTGCCATACAGGTACATAACCAGATAATTGCTGATGCGGCTGACAGTGGACAAATGCCAAATGACATCAAATTCATCTTCGGCCATACGCATACGCCTTTCCTGGAAAATATGGATGTTAATTCCGACAAATATAAAGATAATCGTCCAAAACCATATCCGGCCGGTTATCCAACCAGGTTCGATTTATACAATACGGGTGGATGGGTAGTGGACACGTTCACACCAGAGAAAACGCATGGCGGGGCAGTGGTGTTCATTGACGATGACCTTAACGCGGCCTCGGTAAAGATGTATGACGAAACCGACTATGCAGTAGTACCGGACAGCACTTCTCCTAACTCATTAGTTGACAGGCTCAAAGGTATGGTAACGGCAGGCGAACTATGCACGGGGTTTTCAGATATTGCCAGACACGAAGTCGAAGTCCGGAGAGATGTGCTCAAGATATTAACAAGGTGAGACAGTGTCGTTCTGATTGCCTCAAAGGGGTAATTACATGGCTTAAAGAACAGGGTAAATAGTAGTCGCTCCCCATCAATAATACCGTTCCTTTCACTTGGGAATATGCCTTGCGGGGCACTGAGGGCCCGGTCCTCCTTGCCC
>JADFXF010000049.1:817-16632 GCA_015233685.1 Nitrospirota bacterium
CTGCCAAAGCCATATTATGCGTTTACCCGAAATCAATGTTATTTTTCCACTTGACCAAATTAAAAGGACAAGGTTATACTACCAGTTGTTGAATGATGGTGGATACAATTAAAGGAATATTGACGAATGGAAAATGGGGGCCCATAGCTCAGCTGGTAGAGCTACCGGCTCATAACCGGTTGGTCCCAGGTTCGAGTCCTGGTGGGCCCACCAGATCAGATATGTGTCTGATCTCGCGCCCCATTGTGACAGATTTCAGGACGGCGCGATGCTAAAGGAGCTGGTTCTCTTAAAGGAGATGCAGGCTCTTGATACTAGAATCATTCGGCTTAAAACACTCATAGACAATACCCCAGCGGCGATGAACGAATATGGCCGCTCCTTTAAAGACTCCCAGGATGAACGGCAAAAAAAGGATACAGACCTCGACAAGGCCCTCAGGCAAAAGCGCGAGTTTGAGCAAGCCGCCGCAGACAAATCGGAAAAGATAAAAAAACTTCGCTCAAAGTCCGCCGATATAAAGACAAACAAGGAATATCAGCTTCACCTGAAGGAAGTGGAGCAGCTTGAGAAGGAAGTAAGATTAATAGAAGACGATATACTAATCGTGATGGAGCAGATAGAGGAATTTGAAAAGACATCCTCGGTAGCCAATAAGAAATTCGAAAAAGAACAGGTGAAATACCACGAGGCCGTGTCAGTCGTAAAAAAAGACCAGGACGATGCCGAAAAGGAGCTTGATGTGCTCCTGAAACAACGCGGCGAGCTGGCCAAAACCATCCCCAAAGATGTTTACAACAGATATATGCACATCCTTGAGCGTAAAAATGCCCTTGCGGTTGTTGCCGCAAAGGATGAGTTATGCCACGGCTGCTTTTTAAATATGCCCCCTCAACTGTTTGCCGAAGTGATGAAAGGCGAAAAGATAAACACCTGCCCACAGTGTGGAAGGATGTTATATTTTGAGCCGGAAACCCCATGAAGCGCGGCATTAACCGGAGCATACTTAAATGTTTGACCTTCTGGCCCTCTTAACCAGGAAAAAATATTGGCTCCTTCACAGTCTGGTTATAAAAAGTATACTTAGGGGATACGGGATAAGGGTCGGCAGGGGATTTTACATTGAGGGGGTGCCAAAATTAAAAATTAGAGGAAACCCGGAAAATATAGTTATTGGTGACAATGTCTCAATCTATGGAAATATTGACATCAGAAACAGGGAAAATGGTAAAATTTTTATTGAAGACGGTGTTTCAATTGATAACGACTGCAGGTTCGTCGCGGCAAACGATGCCGTGTTAAGGATAGGCAGAGGGACGGGCATCGGCCCGTATTGTATATTTAACTGCGGCGTGGATGTCACAATCGGGCAGGACTGCCTTATTGCCCACGCGGTTCATGTGCAGTCCTCAGAGCACAGCTTTGCAAAAGGTGAGCTGATAAAAAACCAGGGGCACACCTATGGTAAAATATCAATCGGCAATGACGTGTGGCTTGCGGCAAATGTCACTGTGATGAAGGGCGTACAGATAAGAGACGGTTGTGTGGTAGGGGCAAAGTCTCTGGTTAGAAAAGGCCGGTACGAAGAGAATTCTATTTTGGCCGGAACTCCGGCACAGAAGATTTCAGAGCGTCAACAGCCGTTAAAAAAGGATAGGACAGATGAGATACTGTAAGAAGTGTGTATTGCCGGATTCGAGGCCGGGTGTGGAGCTGAATACCGACGGTGTGTGCAGCGCGTGCGTCGGGGCGCGGGAGAAACGGGAATTGATAGATTGGCAGGGGCGGGAGCGCGCGCTTGCAGCGGTATTGAAGGAAAACAAGGCCAGTGGTGGACAGTATGACTGCATAGTCCCCGTAAGCGGCGGTAAGGACAGCACATGGCAGGCATATACGTTAAAAAACAAATATGGCCTGAAACCGCTGGCGCTGACGTATAAATGCAAATACAGGACGCCTTTAGGCCAGAAAAATCTGGATAACCTGATAGACATAGGCGTAGACCACATTGATTTCACGGTCAGCCCGGAGATTGAGAGAAAGTTTATGCTGAAGACCCTACAGAGAAACGGCTCGGTTTCGCTCGTTGAGCATATGGCCATGTGGGCGATTACATTGAAAATGGCCGTAAAACTGGGTATTAAGCTCGTAGTCTGGGGCGAAAACCCGGGGCTTGAGTACGGCGGGAGTGAAAAAGACAGGGGCAATCCATACCTGAATCACGACTGGATAAGAAAATATGGCGTTACAAATGGAACGTTTGCCGCCGACTGGGCAGACGCTGAGCTGACCTTAGACGAACTCTGCACCTTTACGCTGCCAACCGAGGCGGAACTCTCAGATGCCCGAATTAAGTCCATATTCCTGGGCTGGTACCTTCGTTGGGACCCGCTTGAGGTGGCCGAGTTTTCACGGTCAATCGGGTTTCAGTGGGCAGACAGGCCGGTGTTTGGGCTTTATCCCTATGCTGATTTGGATTGTGATTTTATTGTTATTCATCATTTCTTTAAGTGGTATAAATTTGGAATTACGAGGCTTTGGGACAATCTGGCCATCGAGATAAGAAACGGCCGCCTGACCAGAGAAGAGGCCGTCCACTACATAAAAAACAACCCTGAGCCAATCCCCGAATTGCAAATAAAAAACCTCTGCGCGTTCCTGAACATAACAGAGGAGAGATTTTGGCAGATTGCGGAAAGCCACAGAAACCTTGATATATGGCAGCGCGGCAGTGGCGGCCCCCAAAAAGGCCAATGGTATTTGCCTGCCCTTGTGGAGGAGTTCGGCTTTTGGCCTGACACCTACGCGGCAGATGTGAAATGAACACATATTAGGTTAGACATCAACAAGGGGGCAGCCGCATGAGATACGATTTTAAAGAGTTCCCGCGCGTATTTGAGGTAAAGGGTTACAAGATAAAAGACTACGGTAAGATATATCTGGATGACGGAGAGATGGTATCCTTTGTTACAGAAAGCGGCAGGGAGTGTGACTTCGCCGCGAAGGACTGGGGATTTTACTTAGGCCCATCTGTCAACAGCAGATTAAAAAAACAGGGTTTTAAGGTCGCATTAGTTTTAAACGAACAGGGACAGTTATACGTCAACGCCGTAGAGGCCAATAAGATTGATGAGTTTAGACAATACCTCAGGACAAATCAAAACGGCACCATACTTTGCTGGCTTGACGATTGGCTGAGCGAAGAAACTAAGAAATAGATGTGCGGGATAGCTGGATTTATTGGAGCAATAAAACCTGATTTTGACGCGGCGCTGACCATCAGGCAAATGACAGACACCATGTCCCACAGAGGCCCTGACGATATGGGCTGCAAGGTGGTTTCCTTTGGCAATAATGGAAGTTACGCCGCCTTGGGCCACAGACGTTTAAAGATCATTGATCTTTCTGAGCGGGGCCATCAACCTATGTCCAACGACACCGGCACCATTTATATCATCTATAACGGCGAAGTATATAATTACATGGAGCTTAAGGCCGAACTCACCAGCGCCGGACACTCATTTGTCTCAACAAGCGATACCGAGGTTATCCTGAGGGCCTATGAGCAGTGGGGGACGGAGTGCTTTAGTAAATTTAACGGTATGTGGGCTGTGGCTATTTTCGATAAAAACAGGGGAAAACTCATACTCGCCAGTGACCGTTTGGGCGTGAAACCACTTTATTACTACAACAGCGCCTCAGATTTCGTCTTCGCGTCAGAGATAAAGGCCATATTAAAACACCCTAAGACAAAAAAAGAACCAAACTTAGAGAAGATATTCAGATACGTAAGCCGCAATTACAGATACGTTGACACGGACGATACATCCTTTTTTAAGGATATTTATCAAGTCCCCAGGAGTTCCTTTATTGAGATAGATGAGGCGCTGGCAACAAAGCAGACCAGCTATTGGCATCTCAATCCTAATCTCATCCGCCACGACATAAAAGACAAAGACGCAGTTGACCAATTCAGAGATATATTTGTGGATGCCGTAAGACTAAGGCTTAGAAGCGATGTCCCCGTGGGTTGCATGTTAAGCGGCGGTATGGATTCAACCTCAATAACATGCGCCGCATATAAGCTGTTAAAACACCCGATTGTTACGTTTTCCGGTATAACAGGGCAGCAAAAAGGCGTTTACGACGAGAGTGAATACATAGACAGTGTGATTAGAGATACGAACGCGGATTATTACTATATTAAACCCGACCCGGCTGACATCTTTGATACCGTAGAGGAGATGCTTGGGTTTCATGACGAACCCATATGTACCGTAACGTGGTACAGCTTATATTTAATCGCGAAAAAGATAAAAGACGAGGGAATCAAGGTCGTACTAAACGGCCATGCCGGTGACGAACTGCTTGCCGGGTACTGGGACCATTACCATTATTACTTTTACGACCTTTTTGAAGACGGTGAGATAGATACGATGTATAAAGAGATGGCCGCGTGGAGGGACAATCACAACCGCTCCAATGACGAGATTAAAAAAACGATAAGATTTATCTCTTCAATGAAAAAGAACAGGGGGCTTGAGGTGACTAAATTTACTGATTATTCTTATTTGCTGAACAAGGAGATTGTTGAACAATATATGACAGTGTTAAGCAAGCCGGGGGAGTTTTCTGATGAGCTGTCAAGAAGGCTGTATCTGGAGATGTTTTACGAGACGGTACCGGCAATCCTGAGGCCCGAAGACAGAAACACTATGTCTCAGTCAATAGAGTCACGCTCCCCTTTTTTAGACTATCGTCTGATAGAGTTCTGCTTTTCCCTGCCGGGAAGGCTAAAGATTAGAAACGGCCTGGGCAAGTGGATACTCAGAGAGGCAATGAAAGGTGTGCTTCCCGAAGACGTAAGGACAAGAAAAGATAAGTCAGGGTTCATTGCCCCCGCTGATGAGTGGTTCAGGACTATTAATAAGGCCCAAATGTATGCCCTTATAAACTCTGAATCACTAAAAAAACGAGGCATCTTCAACGTTGGGCAGTTGAATAATATGTTTGAAGAGCACACCGCGGGAGTGAAAAATCATCAGATGGTCTTATGGCAGATACTGAATTTAGAGTTATGGTTCAGGAGGTTTTTCGATGACTGACGGCAGGGTTTACGTTATAGCAGAGATAGGAATAAATCACAACGGGTCATACGAAAACTGTATCAAGATGGTTGACGCCGCCGCGGAGGCGGGCTGCGACGCGGTAAAGCTACAATTTTTCAGGGCGAAGTCCTTATATCCGAAAAGCGCCGGAGAGCTGGACTGGAAGGATTCAAAAGGTGAATACTCATATAGTATTTATGGGGCGGTCAAGGGATTTGAATTTCCGGATAGTTGGATAGATGAGCTGCTATTTTATTGCAGGTCTAAAGAAATCGAGCTTTTATCATCAGCCTCAGACCCATACGGGGTGGACATACTTCTGAGCAAAGGGCTTAGGAAAATAAAACTTACCTCTTACACAATAACTAACACGCTATTAATTGAGCACTGTGCCGCAACCGGCATACCGATAATAATGTCAACAGGAGGGGCAACGATTGGTGAAATTGAGGCGGCCATTGAGATTGTCACGAAGTATCACAACAAACTATCCCTTCTTCACTGTTCTATTCAATATCCAACGGCGCTTTCAGACTGTAATCTTGGCGTGATAAAGACGCTTCAATATGCCTTTCCCGGATTTCCGGTAGGGTATTCCGACCACACAATGGAGGCCATTGACGCGCCTGTTCAGGCCGTATATCTCGGCGCGCGGATTATAGAAAAACACATCACACTTGATAAGGCGATGGACGGCCCCGACCACTTTTTTGCCCTTGAGCCGCACGAACTAATGGCTATGGTAGCGGCCATAAGGCAGGCGGAGTCCGATTATGAGCGCGGGACATTTAGCATTGATAAAGTAATCTACGGCAGCACAGCAAAGACAGTGTACCCGCATGAAAAGTATTTAAGGGATTTTGCCTTTATGAAACTCTTTGCAAACAGAGATATACTAAAAGGGCAGAGCATCAGACCTGAAGACATATCTATCTTACGCCCCGGCAAGAAGAGGCACGGCCTTGACCCTGTATATTTAAAACTATTTGAGGAGTTTGATATAAAGGCAAAAAAGCTCATATCTTTCGAAGACCCAATTACGTGGGACTTAATATTTTAAATCCCAATGGCAAACGAGTTTGACAAGATAATGAAACTCCACGCCACAAGCGGCGGGGGATAAAACCCCATGAGATTCAGATTGAAAGCGATTTAGATGAGAAGAGTCCTTTTCAGAGGCGACGCCAAGCCATCAATTGGCACGGGGGACCTGATGTCGCTGGTAAATCTGTCCCGTTATTTTGAAAATAACGGATGGGAGACGTTTTTTCTGATTCGCGGTTATGAAGCAGGCATAAAAATAATGGAGGGGCGCGGTGTAAAAAATGTATCCACGATTCCCCCTGACTGCCCGTTACAGGAAGAACAAAAGGCCATAAACAATATAGTAATCAAAAAAAATATTGACATCCTGTTTCTTGAAATAACAGAAAGGAAACTCACCGACTATGTATTGCCTGACAGTGTGAAAAAGGTCTGTGTAAATTTTGACGGCATTATCCCCGATGGCATGGACATCGTGATAAACTGGGATGTTGAAGGCACAGTCCATTTCGATAATAAACGATACCCTAAGACGAGGTTTCTCCTGGGGCCGCAATATATAATACTGCCTGTTAATTTCGATAAAGGACGTATCGCCGCGCGTACTTATGCCCCTAAACCACAAAACGTACTGATTGCGATGGGAGGGGCGGACGAATTAAACTTTACTCAGAAAGTCATCAATACTATTTTAGAAGATGAGCCAGATATGAAAATCACCGTGATAATCGGGGCTGGATATCTGTATAAAAAGGAACTGGAGACTTCCCTGTCAAAATCAGAAAACGGGCATGTGGTAAAACAAGATGTCAGCGACATGTTTGAAGAGTATATGAACTGTGACGTGGCGGTGGCCGCGGGGGGGCTGACCTCATACGAGTTAATTGCAACGGCCACACCCGCTATTTTGATTGCCACATACGCTCATCAGATTGAGCGCTGTAAGTACTTTGACCACGAGGGCTGGGTCAGATATTTGGGTTACAGGTCTTATGAGCGCAACGAGTTGAGACACTTAGTAAAGAACCCGCCCCCCCCGCCCAACACTAATATGTTTGATACCCAAAAAATAATTGAGGCCGTCAATGAACTCATCAAATGACATTGTCATAAACCACGAAGGGGGGGTATTTTACTTTCGGTACCTGAGTTGGGATACTGAGTTTTTCGGCAGGAAGTCATATGTCCTTGACGCCGCAAAATCCATTTTTAAGCCAGGTGCCGAAATCAGAGAGCGAATAATCCACAGCCTCAGTGATAGTTTTGTGACGGCAAAGATAAATACTGATATTGGAATTGAGACAATAAGCTTTTTGGAGGAATGCGGATTTTATTATGTGGATACTGAGGTAAGGCTTAGATATGCGGGGAGCTGCCGTGGGAGTCAAAGTTCAGATACTGGCAGTGTAACGATAGAAAGGCCGCAGCATATCAGTGGCCTTCCCTGCGAGCTGCTTGGCGGGGCATTTACGCAAACGAGGTTTCATACAGATTTTCACATATCCGGCCAAACTGCCGACCAGTTGTGGATAAGTTATCTGAAAAACTATCAACCCTCGCCAAATGGACATCTGTTTACGGCAAAGACAGGCAATGACGTCGCGGGAATTATCGTTGTGAATACCGACGGTGATGAGGCCACTTTTTTCTACGTCTCGGTAATAGATAAATTCAGAAACAGGGGGATAGGCTCAATGCTCATTAACAAAGCCGCCGCTTGTTTTACGGGTTACAATATCTTCACCGGAACTCAGATAAAAAACACCGCCGCCCTGAATTTCTATATCAAAAATGGGTTTACAGAAATAGATTCCACGAAGACTGTACTACACTATTGGGGGGCGGCCAGAGGCGCTATTTCATTTTAATAAGCGGGTATATCGGGGACTCTGGCCTAGGGGCAAGTGTCTGCCTCTGGCAGTCGGCTATGAGGTCAAGCTCCTCAAGGATTATCTGTCCAATCAGGGGTTCGCTTGCCTATCTTTATGGTAACAGTACCAGCCACATCAAGCTCATCCTTTCTTTCGTCTGCGTAATATACGATTGCCTTGCGTAAAATCGTAAGATCCAGCTCTTCCACGATATCCCTTGGCAACATCAGCATCACCGCACCTGTATCTACGAGGGCCCCTTGTATTTCCTTATGCCGCTTTCAGGGATCAAGTTGATCATATACGAATACCTGTCCGCAAAGTTTTCCAGCTCCACTTGTACCCTTATCTCGCCCATCACTCCCTCCTGTATGATGTGTGTTTGTATGTTGTAACTTTACGCCAGACAGGGGTGTTATTTCCAGACACTGACGAGTTCGAGCTTATATAGGTTTCTCACCGGAAACTTTCTGCTGGCTTGAAGTATCTCTATCCCTGCAATCTCATTAATGCGCGTGGTATGGAGCACTACTCCTTCAGCAATCTCCACGCCTCCATCAGGTTTCTTTGACGATAACTGTATGTAAGCTGCATCGGTTTCCTTATCGTATCTTACCTTCATTGCTTACCTCCATATGCTTTTCTTCAATGGATACGCTGTTATGATAAAAATATCATCCCCTGTCCTCTCATATACGACTTTGAGTGGATATCCAGAAAACCGGTATACAAACTTCTTAAGTGCAGTTCTTCTCGAGCCCTCAATCCCTTCCGCATCTGGTAACTCAATGGTTTCCTTGATCTCGTCAACATGAATGCCGTAGAGCTTCAGGTGATTCCTTGCGTGACGAGAGAATCTTATTCCCATATCTCGCCTATTTCCTCTTTCTCCATCCAAGTATTCACATCTATCGTAACCTTTTTACGTCGGTGATGTCAACTTCACATAAATCCACGGCAAATTTGTTCTGACGGATAAAACAAGTTCTCATGGGAAGTTGCAATGATTTCCAGACTGTTCTCTTCTTTGTCTGTCATTCCGGCTTGTCCGGAATCTGTCCTTATATCTCAGAATAGGCAAAATCATCATAAAACAACCATTTAAGTGACGATTCCGGACAAGCCGGAATGACAAGAAGGGACAAAGATGACAACAATCTAAGCAACTACCGCTTACTTATGATGGAGAACAAATTTGCCGTGCACATAAATCATTACCCCGCACCGGGGCAGGAGATATTTCCGGATATTATAAGAACTGCCGTACACGGCACTGCGCGCCGCATACGGCAGTCTTCTTTCTTCCCTCCCCCTTAAATCAGTGGCCGCCCGGGAAGAACGTTATGCTCAACAAATAGAAAAACCCCAGAGCCGCTACTCCAATCCCAAGACTCCACGCTATGAGCCTCTTTTCTACCTGAGAAATAGGCTCATATTCCATCTTCTTTATTTCCTCGGAAAATTTCGGTTCATCCGCCATCGTATAAAGTCCTCCTTATTTAACCTGTAACTATCGGTGGTTTTACCCCATGGAAAAATAACCATGAAATGAACAGCCCTACCCATATGATAAACCCAAACAGACATATGACATACACAACCGCGAGCTTGCCAATCCCCTCTTCCCACAGCTTTTTGAAGTTGGAGACGAGGCCGATACTGAAAAACGTAAGTACAAAGAACATCACCCTAAAGGTGTTACTCTCGTCGGTGGCCAGTTTGGCCTTTGCAAGCATATCCCTGTGGTCTTTAACACTGCCGTTGAGGCTTTTTATTTTGTCCTTAGACTCATCTATTCTGGCCTTAATTGACGCTTCCTCTATGGGGAGTACAGGAGAGGCCAGCTTCTTTTGTAGTGAGGCGATTTCAGTTGTCAGTGTCTTCACCTGATTGTCCACGGGGGCTAATGCCTTTGTGGATGGGAAGCATATGAACAGAAGCAGCAGGAAGGTTACCACATAGCCGATGACAAATTTAGGGAATCTCTGCCAAATCTCTACGGCCTTAACCTTTTCACCTGGCTTGCATTCCATCTTCGTACACCATACAATTGCCAAAACAAATGCCCATACGCCAATAAATATGTCTATAAACATTTTTACCGTCGTGCTGGCCATAGTAATCCAGCCAGCCTCGTAATTTATACCCGACATATCCATGGCCTTTGCGCGTATCAGGGCGTCGGTTATAGCCCCGCTTGCCACAGCCCCTCCGTCTGTCTTTACCGCAAGCCCCATCCATGCACCGGCAACCAGCGGTTCGCTCCATAGAAATATCTGCGCCGCAAACGGCAGGATTAACATCTCCACAACGGCAAATATAACGACAAGGGAAGAGACCATTATAGGCACTATCGGACGCGCCCTTATTGCACCGCCTACCGCTATGGCCGCCGACACGCCGCAGATAGATATGCCTGCCGCCAACGGGGCTGCCCATTCGCTGCTGAACTTGAAGTACTTTCTTGCCACGTAGTACACCACCGCCCAGTAGATGAGATATGCCTCTACAATAGCGCAAAGCCCTCTGAACAACACCGCCGAGGCCAGCGTAAAAGACTCCGCCGCCTTGAGGCCGAGCATAGCGCCCATGATTACGATGGCGGTCTTTATATATAGTTCCGGCCTTGCCGCCTCTTTCAGTGTCCCGGACAATTTCGGGAAGAAATTCCCCACAATAAGACCCACAATTAACGCCACTATAAAACCGGCTTCCGGGGTCAGGCTCAAGGCCCAGTTGATTTTAAACCCTGCCAGTTGGTTTTTTGTTGCCGCGATGTGGGCGTAGTGCCCGGTAAACCAACAGAGGTAACTAAGCCAAAACAGGACAGTGAATCCAACTGCGAATTTACCCACATTAATGCCCATCAACCTTGCCCCGACAAGCATAACTATGAGCATGGCCACATATGTGAGAAACAGGGCGGTGACGCCGGTTATACCCTTTTTCTCATAAACATCGCCAACTTTAAGGGCGGAGACATCACCCTCGGCGGTAATGCTGTCCTCTTTACCATCGGCAAGTTTAAGGGTAAGTTTGGCACCGTCAATCTTCGTGAGTTCTCCTTTTACCGGCTTATACTTCTTTGATATAGCGGACATTGCCTTAGTCGGGTCAGTCCAGATTGAGGTGCTGATTCCCCAGCCCATAAGGTCATGCCCCATGAACAGCCCCAGAGATACCATGAAAATAAAAACACCAAGAAACAACGACAACCAGTCTTCGCTTATTCCAGCAGTTTTTTCCTCCATAACTACCGCGCCTCCTTACTAGCTTAGTGTATATATCAAAACTTCATAAAATGAAGCCTTTGATGGCAAGGGTTTAGCGTGATAAAAGCCGATGGTGTTACCTACGCGTGACGTTTCCATTCCCCGTAATCCCATATAGCTAACCTCAATAGAGCCGACCTCAAAGAGTTAACCGTACCTTTTACCGGCAAATCCGGCAAACCAGCGCGTTGCCGCCAACTACGCCAACTACACACCCACGCCGAAGCTATACTGTCATATAAGAAATAAAAATGTCAAGCTGAGTAACCATTGTGTGAAATAAACATCGTGGCAAGCCAATGCGTGGCGTGTCAGCGGCGGGACGCCCTGATTGCGGTTGCCATGAATATTTATGTGTCAAGATTTAGTGCTGGTAAATTCGCGTAAAATCGTGTACAATAACGAACCGGAGAGGTGTCCGAGCGGCTGAAGGAGCACGACTGGAAATCGTGTGCGGGGTCTAAAAGCTTCGCCGAGGGTTCAAATCCCTCCCTCTCCGCCAGTACTTTCTTTTATGCAGTTGGGTAATGGCCCTGCGCAACGGGCAGGTGTGAACCCCGTCAGGTCCGGAAGGAAGCAGCGGTAAGCATTATGTCTGTGTGCCGCGGTAAGTCTTTACCCGGCTGCATAAAGGAAAGTAATCCGGCACAAGAGGAGCAATAGCGTTGCCATATTTAGTTCTGGCCAGGAAATGGAGGCCGCGGGGCTTTGAAGACCTCGCAGGGCAGGATACGGCTGTGAAAATCCTGAAAAATGCCATTTCTCAGCAAAGAATTGCCCATGCGTATATCTTCTCCGGCCCGCGCGGCGTTGGAAAGACATCCGCCGCAAGGATTTTCGCCAGGGCGCTCAACTGCCTTGACGGCCCTACGACATCCCCCTGCGGCACATGCCCTAATTGCGTATCCATCAGAAACGGCTCGTTTCTTGACGTTATCGAAATTGACGGCGCCTCAAACAACAAGGTTGAAGAGGT
Organism: Nitrospirota bacterium; assembly: GCA_015233685.1. Taxonomy (GTDB): domain Bacteria; phylum Nitrospirota; class Thermodesulfovibrionia; order Thermodesulfovibrionales; family Magnetobacteriaceae; genus Magnetominusculus; species Magnetominusculus dajiuhuensis. Next base: position 13,089 of record JADFXF010000049.1, read on the forward strand.
CAGAGAACTTATAGAAAAAGTAAAATACGCCCCATCAGGCGCGAAATATAAAATCTACATCATAGACGAGGCGCACATGCTCTCAAACGCCGCGTTTAACGCCCTGTTAAAGACCCTTGAAGAGCCTCCCGCCCATGTTGTATTTATCCTTGCCACTACCGCCCCAAAGAAGATTATCACCACCGTGCTCTCAAGATGCCAGCACCTGCCTTTTAAGAGAATTGCCCTTGATAAAATCAGAGAACAACTCAGCGTCATCTCTAAGGCCGAGGGTTTTGATATTACACCTGAGGCCCTTTCCGCCCTTGCAAAGGCCGCCGACGGCAGTATGCGAGATTCGCTCACGCTGCTTGACCAGATCGCCTCGTTCTCTTCCAGCATTACCGAAGACGATGTCTCTGCCCTGATTGGAATTTCAAATATGTCAGCTATTGCCTCAACCGCCGCCGCCATCTCATCCGGCAACAGAAAGAAAATCCTTGAAATCATCGCAGACCTCTACGAAGGCGGTATTGATCTGTTGTCATTTCACCGCGATATAATAGAATACTTTCGAGATGCCCTTGTCGAGGCATGTAAGGGCGGCAAAGTTGCCGCGGGTACCTCAGAGGAGGAGCTTACCGTAGTCCTGAGTGAATTGTTAAAGGCCGAGGGAATGATAAAAAACGCCGAATCCCCACGCGCGGTGCTTGAGATGTCTCTTATAAAAATAAGTTTCCTCAGTTCCTTCAAGACCATAAACGAGATAATCCGCGACCTTAAGGCTGCTACCCACTCCCCTAAACCCAAACCATTATCAGTTGAAAAGACGATTGAACAACGCGCTGGCGCGGCAGATGAACGAATCATCTCAACAGTCCCGCCTGAATTGCCTGAATCAATAGAATCGCCCGAATCTCCTGATATGCGGCAACCCGCTGAACCTACGGGTTCACAAGATAAATCATCCACCGCACCCCCTCCGGCGAGATTGTGGCTCATGGCCATAGACCAAATTTATGACACCTCCCCCCCCCTGTGGGGCATACTCAAAGACGCCTCGGTCACAATCGAAGACGCCTCGGTTAACATCGTCTTCAGTGGTGGAAACAGCATCCACGCGGACTCAGTTCTGGAAAAAAAATCCATTATCGAAGGCATTCTCCATGAGCTGTCAGGTAATACATATAGCGTATCAGTAAAAACCGCCAAACCTGCAAAGGTACAGGAGAAGGACCTAAGGGCCGAGGCACTGCTAAGTCCCGTGGTCAAAGACGCCCTTGATTTATTCGGCGGCGCGGTAGTTGAAGTAAAACCTGTTGTAAAAAAATAAACACTGAAAAAAGGAGGAACTGTATGTCAAAGAAAATGCTGGGAAACCTCATGAAAGAGGCGCAAAAGCTCCAGGAAAGAATGATGAAAATGCAGGAAGAGGCGGCTCAGAAAACAGCCGAGGCCAGCTCCGGTGGCGGCATGGTCACAGCGGTAGCAAACGGCTCCGGGCAGCTTATCTCAATCACCATAGACAAAGAAGTCGCAAACCCCGATGACCTTGAAATGCTCCAGGACCTCGTCGTTGCCGCCTGCAATGAGGCAATCAAAAGGGCACAGGAGCAGGTGCACGAAGAGATGTCTAAGGTAACCGGAGGACTTCAAATCCCGGGAATGCCTGATATATCTAATCTCTTCGGCAAGTAAGGGCAATCATGGCCGAAGTTTACGGCATAATTGACACACTCATAAACGAACTCTGCCGTTTGCCCGGCATTGGCAGGAGGACAGCCCAAAAACTGGCCTTTTTCATCCTGAATATGCCTAAGGACGACGCCCTGTCCATAGCAAATGCTATCGTCAGCGTAAAAGAACGGGCCGGCTTTTGTAACGCCTGTTTTAACGTCACAGAGTCAGAACTCTGTCCTATTTGCAGCGACGCCACAAGGGACAGTACAAAGATTTGCGTCGTAGAAGAGCCAGGCAATATAGTCGTCATTGAGAGGAGCCGCTCCTTCGGCGGCCTCTACCATGTGCTGCTCGGTGCATTGTCGCCAGTTGATGGAATAACCCCTGACAAGCTCAAAATAAATGAGCTGCTGCTGCGTATCAAAGACAACCCAATTGAGGAGGTAATTCTTGCCACAAATCCAAACACGAAAGGGGAAATGACGGCTCAATACATCGCCGGTCTCCTGCGTCCGCTAAACATAACCGTGTCAAGGATTGCCTACGGACTTCCCATGGGCGGGGAAATCGAGTTTGCCGACGAGGTCACCTTAGGAAAATCCATAGAAGGCAGAAGAAGGCTGTAAGACGCACAATTAGCCTATAATCCCGCCTCACAGCCATTCTTAGAAAACACACGCAAGATATTAGCTTCCTCCAAGGGCGGAAATATATTTTTTCGTGGGCGTTTTTTGCTTGACTTTTTTCTTTAACACTAAGTACAATCATACTACAAGCAGAGAACTGACCAATGCTCGGGTTGTTTCTGTTGCCGCAGGTATCAATTTTGAGGCCAATTTCAGAGGTCTGATAGTCATGCAATAGCGACAGAACAGCGGAAGGTCAACGTTATGAATAAAGATAAAGATTACAAGTGGACGCCGTCCTATGTGTCTGAGTTACACAGGCTGTTGTAAAAATACAACAGAAACGTTGGACAGCAGCAGGGTACAATTAGGTATAAGTGCCTTTGTTGGGCGGTTGCCGCTGGTTGGTATGTATCTTGCATACTATGTCGGGTAAGGACGAACCCCTGTTCTATGGGAAGTTTGGGGTTGCGGTCAATATGTAGGCTTGTAAAGGGGGCTGTTATGAGTGGGTTGGTGTGGCAAAGGTGGCAGAGTGAGTCTTTGCGGCGGATTGTGTAGCGAGGGATGAAGCGAGAAATGATGCGAGGAATGAAGATGGGTAATATTGATGATAAAGATTACAGTGGCACACAGTGTAAAACAAGAAATAGGGAGGTGGTGTTCAAAACCGTGGTTGGATGAGGCGGCTGCATAGGGAATTGAATAATCAATATTAATTCTGCCATCGGCAGAGAGAAAATCTCGGTATAAGAGATGTTTATGGAGGGCTGAAAATTGAAGAAGCTCGCAGTGATAGTAATGGCAATGGTGTTCGCGCTCGGTTTCGCACTGGCCGCTTACGCCGCCGACGCACCGTCGGACACGGCCGTGGTGGCTCAGGGAGACAGATAAGGTTCAGGGGTGAGTACACGCACGACAGATATAACCAGTTAAGCGATGGCTCCCAGTATACGACCACCACGTACATAAACCCTTTCGGGGTAGTGGTCTATTCCAACAAAGGGGCAATAACACAAAACAATGACCACCAGGCATACACTGATGGCAGGGTAAAGATTAACCTCGACGCGAAGGTGTCGGACACCGTGGAAGGCTACGTTGAGCTGGAATCCGGTAACGGAACCAACTCAGACACGTGGAACTGGGGAAACACTGGTAACTCCACCTACGGCGGCATAGCAACAGGCAGCGGCGCAACAGGTACTTACGCCAGTGGCAACTCTCAGGTAGGTGGCATGTTCATCCGCCAGGCATGG
>JADFXF010000004.1 GCA_015233685.1 Nitrospirota bacterium
ATCCTCTAATGGCATTATTTATGTCTCACACGATCAGGGCGCGTCATGGGCAAATCGAAATGGAATGGCCAACTACGCATGGAGTGGCGTTGCGATGTCTCAAGAGATGGAGACAATTGGCGTTGTAGAGAGTGCTGGCCGTGTTTATACATCAACTGATATTGGCGTGTCATGGAAACAACGAAATACCGCCTCCGGGCAATCGATAGCGATATCATCAAATGGGTTAAACCTTGCTGTCGCAGAAATCCAGGCTTCTAACTCAACATTTTTCACCTCAAACGATGGAGGGGCTACATGGCAACAGCGAGCCGGTGCGGGTTACAGAGATTGGAAGGCAGTCGCTTCTTCTGGGTCGGGGAATGACCTCGCTGCTGTAGTCTCTGGTGGTTATATTTATACCTCACCCGATAAAGGTGCGACATGGTCTGAGCGAACTGGCGTGGGTAGCCGTTCATGGGGTGGAGTTGCGATGTCATCAGGTGCGGAAACACTTGCCGTTGTGGATACGGCCGGTTATATTTATACGTCATCTGATAAGGGCACGTCATGGACAGAGCAAACGAATGCCGGCGGTAGATTTTGGTCATCGGTAGCGTCATCATCAGATGGGTCAAAACTCTTTGCCACAGTTAATGATGGTTATATATACACCGGTACACGCGGTGGAGTCAGTGATAATTATACCCTGAGTGTGAGCAAATCCGGCACTGGCACGGGCACTGTAACAAGCTCACCATCGGGAATAAGTTGCGGCTCAACATGCTCCGCCTCCTATACTTCCGGTACATCAGTTCAGCTTACGGCATGGGCGGATTCTGGTTCTACGTTTACAAGCTGGAGCGGGTGTGATTCGACAAGTGGTCAGTCTTGTACTGTGTCAATGTCAGCGGCAAAAAGCGTAACCGCAACGTTTGCGGCATCTGCACCATCTACTTATACCCTGAGCGTGACGAAATCCGGTACGGGTTCAGGCACTGTAACTCCCAATTCGGGGACAATATCATGGAGCGGTAACACGGGTACTGCATCATACACATCAGGCACATCAGTTGTACTGACGGCAACGGCCAGTTCAGGTTCTACGTTTACAAGTTGGAGCGGGTGTGATTCGACAACTGGCAGTCAGTGTAGCGTAGCTATGACCACCGCAAAAAGCGTAACCGCAACGTTTACGGCATCGTCAGCAAATACTTATCCCCTGAGCGTAACCAAATCCGGCACAGGTTCAGGCACTGTAACCGCGGATTCGGGGACATTATCATGGAGCGGCAACACGGGGACGGCGTCGTATACCACAAATACAGTCGTCAACCTTACGGCAGCGCCGGATTCCAGTTCGCAGTTTACGAGTTGGACGGGCTGTGATTCCACAAGCGGTTCAAATAACAATGTGTGTACAGTCCTTATGTCAACGGCTAAAAGCGTTACAGCTTCGTTTAGTGGTTCATCGGCGTCGACATATACTCTAACCGTATCGAAGGGTACCAGCTCGGGCACGGGAACGGTAACGAGTTCTCCAACGGGAATAAGCTGCGGTTCAACGTGTTCGTATTCGTTTGCTTCAGGCACGTCGGTAGTACTTACGGCAGCGCCGGATTCCAGCTCTTCTTTTGCTGGTTGGACGGGTTGCGATTCAAGCGGCGGGATTTATTGCACCGTTGCTATGACGGGGACTAAATCGGTAATAGCGACATTTACCGGGGCGTGTACCTCGACTTATACGCTGTCGTCTTCAAGCGCGAGTTATACGTACGCAGGCGGCAATGGAAGCGTAGGCGTTACGGCTTCAAATATCCTTTGTTCGTGGTCAGCGGCGGCTAACGTAAGCTGGATTACGATAACATCGCCCGCGTCGTTTACCGGAAGCAATACGGTAACTTACACCGCCTCGGCAAATACCACATCTGCCTCCCGCACCGGGACAATGTCAATAGCCGGACAGACATTTACCGTAACCCAGGACGCGCAGGGCAATAACACGCTTACCGTTACGAAGGCAGGCTCTGGTTCGGGTACCGTTACGGCCAGCACGGGCACTCTCACATGGAACGCCAATACCGGTATTGGGTCATACGCCTCAGCAACGGCAGTATCTCTGACGGCCACGGCTGCCTCGGGTTCAACATTTTCGGGCTGGACGGGATGCGATACGACAAGTGGAAACAGTGGAAACATATGTGCTGTAACAATGTCATCCTCAAAACTCGTAACCGCCACGTTTAAAGGCAGCGGAAACACCTATACCCTGACGGTAGTAAAATCAGGAACCGGCTCCGGCACGGTTACCGCGTCAACAGGCACTATCACATGGACCGGCAACACCGGCGTAATAAACAACGTCAGCGCTCAGGAAACTTTGACGGCAGTCCCAGACTCAGGCTCGACGCTTAACGCGTGGTCTGGATGCGACTCGTTATATAACACTATGTGCGGCCTTTCGCTAACCACCGACAGGACCGTTACCGTCAAGTTCGACGGCGGCAAAAAACTCAGACAAAGCAAGTTTGACTTCGACGGCGACGGCAACACCGACATCCTGTGGCGAAACAAGGTTTATGGCAATAACGCGGTTTGGCTGATGAAAGGCACGACCTTCAAAGAATCGAAGTACCTCGATACCGTCAGCGACCCTTCATGGACGATTGCCAGCACGGGACACTTCAACCAGGATAATCAGACCGGTATCCTTTGGCAAAATAAAATGACCGGAGACACGGCCGTATGGCTTTACAACGGTTCTGTATTAAGCGGTGCCGCGCAGCTTAGTACGGTCTCAGATATAAACTGGGAAATAGTATCGGCTGGCGATATGGACAGCGACAACAACACGGGAGTATTATGGAGAAACAATAGCACCGGATATAACCTCAAATGGAAAATAAAGAAGTCAAAAGTGACTGCAATGGCTTTCCTGCCGACGCTTAGCGACACGAACTGGGAAATAGTCGGCACAGGGGATTTTTACGGCGACGGCAATATCGAAATCCTCTGGAGGAACACACTCTACGGCTATAACGCCCTGTGGCACATGAGTGGAGAGAGCATGACCAGCGCGGAGTACCTGCCGACGTTGGCAGATACCGACTGGGCAATAGTTGGCACGGGAGACTTCAACGGCGACGGCATGACAGATATAATATGGCGGCACAAGACCTCCGGCCAAAACATCATATGGTTAATGAACGGAACCTCCGTAACAGACATGATAACACTTCCCACGCTTTCAGATACGAACTGGGAAATCGTAGCGCCAAAGTAAGCTTAAACTACGAAGGGGAAGATGAATAATCTTCCCCTTGAAATCTCTTGGGGTTTTATTCCCCGCCGCTTGCGGCGGGGAGTTTCATTTCGCACGTCCACACAGAATCCGTAGCGTGCTGGACTAAGCTCCGACCAGTTTTATAAGGGCGGCCTCTGTCTTTGCCGACATTTGTCTGGCACTAAAAAAGTCTTCGATTCTGGCGCGCGCCATGGTGCGGCATTCAGACATTTTAGCCTCCGGCCAATTCAGCATCGTATTCCATGCCGCTGCCATAGCGGCAGGGTCTCTTTTGCCTTGTAGGGACACTTCCCAATTATTGACAGTGTGTGGTATGATAACATTATGACCAATCATGCGATAAAACTAAATAAAGACAAAACTTATGTCTTTACCGTTGTGGTTGAGCCGGACGAAAACGAATGGTTTGCCTATTGTCCTATTCTAAGAGCCGAGGGAGCCTCAACCTGCGGAAGCACTCAGGGAGACGCTCTGAGAAATATTCAGGAAGTCGTAGAAATGATAGTAGAAGAACTAATTGAGGATGGTAAGCAAATACCTGAAGAAGATGTTAAAATATACTCTAATGTGGAAGTTAAAGTAGCTGTCTCAGGCTAATTCGTGCCTCTTGACTACAAACGACTTCGCAGTCTTAACGCTCAACATATTGTAAGTGCGCTTTTGAAGGATGGCTTTTATTTGCGTCATCAAAAAGGAAGCCATAGGCGCTATTTTCATCCAGATGGGAGAAAAGTAACTATTCCTTATCATACCCCAGGGGGAACTTTTAACATAAAAACATTAAAAGCTATCATTGAAGAGCAAGCATGTTGGACAGAAGAAGATTTAGTAAAACTCAAAATTCTAACATATTCATAACATACGTTAAAGTTGAGCTACAAAAAATTAAGTTGCCAGACTTATAGTAAAACTTTCAAGCGTACGGGACTAAACTCTGACCAGTTTTATAAGGGCGGCCTCTGTCTTTGCCGACATTTGTCTGGCACTAAAAAAGTCTTCGATTCTGGCGCGCGCCATGGTGCGGCATTCAGACATTTTGGCCTCCGGCCAATTCAGCATCGTATTCCATGCCTCTGCCATAGCGGCCGGGTCTTTTTTTGCCACCGCAACTCCCGTGCCGCCTACAATCAACCCCGAATCCCCAACATCCGTAACCACACACGGCACACCACAGGCCATCGCCTCGCAGATAACATTTGACAGGCCCTCGCTTATTGACGACGACGTCACTATGTCCATCGCATTATATGCCCCTATTATGTCAGCCACCCAGCCGGCCCAGATGACCCTGCCATCAAGTGCGCCCTCACGGGCCTCGTCTTTCAGTCCTGCGGCGAATTCCTTTTCGCCCGACCCCACACATACAAATCGCACATCAGGTCGTTGCGCGCTCAGGATTGCCGCCGCCCGCAAAAACGTCCGGTGGTCTTTTATCGGATCAAGCCTGCCGAATATTCCGATTAGTTTCGTCCCCTGGGGGATATTCCACTGCCGCCTCTGCGCCTGCTTAGCGCCTTCTATCGGCCTGAATCGTTCGGTGTCAATGCCGTTATGGATGACTATCATGCGCGCCGCGTGGTAGCCGCTGGAGGTGTGATGCCTCCTGCCAGCCTCCGAGTTGGCTATTATCAAATCCGGTACGCGCGAAAGTGCCGCCCCCACCTTAAACATAAACCCCGATACCCAATGATACAACGAAAAATCCATGTCCGACGACAACAGCCCCCATACCACCTTTGCCCCAACCGCCCTTCCAACCAGGGTGGCTATCTCATTTGCAACCCCCATGTACCCGTGAACTATGTCTGGTCTTATTCTGAGTGCCTCGTTCAATATACGAAAAATTGGCACGGGGTCCCATCTGCCCCTTTGGCCAAAGGACATGACACGAACACCTTTAACGCCTTCAAGCTCGGATTGAAACGCCCCGCCGCTGGAAAACGCCCCCACAGTTACTGAAAACTTGTCCTTGTCCAGAGCCTTTACCAGCTCTATCAACTGCCTCTCCGCCCCGCCTGTGTCAAGGGTTTGGATGAGAAAAAATACCCTTATCTTTATCATTGCGCCGCCGCCTGCTTAACGGTTTTTCTCAGGCCCTCGTCTATGCCGCATTTCACCACCCAGCCGAAGGCCTTGTTAATCTTATCAGTGTTTGCCGTGCAGTCGGGTATCTCGTTTTTTCTCGCCTGCCCTTCTGATATTATTTTTTTGTTAGTGCGGCATATGGTTTGGAGTTTATCTATTAACTCACGCACAGAGTAACTTGTCCCTGAGCCTATGTTAAATATTTCGGGAGATGTGCATTTATAATTGAAAACGGCGTACAGGTATGCCTCTGTCACATCGTCTATATAGACATAGTCGCGCCTTGGCAACAGGTCTTTCACTACGATGGTGTCTGAGGTGGTGGACAGGCATTGCCTTATTAACGATGGTATCAGAAAGTCCCTGCCCTGTCCCGGGCCGTAGATATTAAATGGCCTGAAGATAACAGGAACTATGCCGTAGTCCTCGTAGTATCCTCTGCAGAGCGCCTCTCCGATTAGTTTACTCCTGCCGTAGGGGTTTTGAATGCCGGTAGGGTGCCTCTCGTCAATCGGCAGCCGCTCTGGCCTTCCATAGACGTAGGAACTTGCGTAGACGATTTTCTTTATCGAATTCAGGCGGCAATATTCGAGGACATTTAGTGTACCGCCTATGTTTTCCCGATACACGCGGGCGGGGTTTTCAAACGCGTCGGGGACGAATGTCCTGGCCGCGAGGTGTACCACGATGTCAACCTTTTTCAGCGCGTTAAATGACTTAAAATCTGTGGCGTCTCTGCCGTTTGTTATATCAAACTCTTCGACATCAGCGCCGTTTTCCCTCAGTTTTTTCACGAGGGCACGTCCCACAAACCCGCCGCTTCCCGTTACCAGTACGCTTGTTACTCCTTCCATTGGTTTATCAGCTCTACGGCCTTTTCGTAGTCCGAGAGGCGTCCAATATCAAGCCAGCGCTCACCGATGTCATAGACGTAGATACGGCCGCCGTCTTTTCTTACCGCGTCTATCAGCTCAGGCATGTCAAGCGGGTCGTCCTCCGGTATGTGCTTAAACACGGATTGGCTCAATACATATATACCGGCGTTTATAAAGAAATCATACGAGGGTTTTTCTGTTATCGTCTCTAACAGCCCATCGCCGCCTTTACTGACAACGGCATAGGGAATAGTGAATTGATAGCCTTTTATGCCGATGGTGACGTCCGCGTTTGTCTCCATATGGCGCAGGTACATCTTATCAAGGGGGACATTCATTATCAAATCCCCGTTTACGACACAAAACGGCTCAGTAAGCTGCCCCCTGATTATGCCAATTGAGCCTGCCGTGCCAAGTTTTCGCGGTTCTTTATAAAGGCGCACCGTCATGCCGTCTGCCTTGCGGCTTTCTAACCATCCCTCAAACTCCCGTGCCTTGTAGTTCACAGAGATATAGACATCGCCAAAGCCGGAGGCCCTGAGGCAATCAATAATATGGTCAAGCACCGTTGTCTCTCCAACGGGCAGCAGGGGCTTGGGCAGGATAAACGTGTACGGCCTCAGGCGCACACCCGCACCACCGGCCATTATCACGGCCTTTTTGCGCGGGGAGGAACACTTGTCAGACATTATAAATGCCGGCCTTATATGTGTTGATGTTTTTTCTTATCCACTGAATCGTCTCACTGAGGCCCAAGTCAAGTGAATAGGAGGGCTGCCAGCCCGTACCAGCAAGCCTCGTGGTGTCCGCCCATAGCCTTTCCACTTCGCTGTTTGACGGCCTTGCCCGTTTTTCGTCGAACTCTATGGTTAGGTTGGCGCTCATCAATTCCATTATCTTTGAGGCAAGGCCGCCTATGCTGATCTCAAAATTCGAGCCGATGTTTGTCACCGTGCCAATTGAAGCATCAGTCTCCGCAAGGGCAATCATGGCCGATACGGTGTCCTTTACAAACGTAAAATCCCTTGTGGGATGCTGAGAGCCTAATTTTATCCTCTTCGCCCCGGCCTCAATCTGTGTAATTATTGTCGGGATTATGGCGCGTGCCGACTGCCTCGGCCCGTATGTGTTAAATGGCCGCACGATGGTGACTGGAAGTCCAAATGCCCTGAAGAAACTCTCCGCTATGGCGTCAGCGCCGATTTTTGTCGCGGAGTAGGGGGATTGTCCCTGAAGCGGATGCCCCTCGTCTATCGGGACATATCTGGCCGTGCCATATACCTCACTCGTGGATGTGTGAATAATACGCTGTGTATTAAAATCCTTCGCGGCCTGAACGATGTTCAATGTCCCCTCTATGTTGGTCTTTACGTATGAGCCGGGGGCGATATAGGAATACGGGATGGCAATCAGCGCGGCAAGGTGAAAGACTATGTCCATACCTTCAAGGGCGTCTCTGACGTTATAGGCGTCTCTGATGTCGCCGCAGTAAACGTCTATCTTTGTTTTTAGTTCCTCGTCAAATGTGTCTATCCATCCCCATGAGTTGAAGGAATTATAATAGACAAACGCGCGAACCGATGCCCCCAGACCAACGAGGGCCTCTACCAGATGGCTCCCAATGAAGCCGCAGGCACCGGTTACTATGACTTTTTTGCCTTTCCAATTCATGTCTGTTTTTTAAGCCCATCTGCTGATGTTCAGCCCTTGGATTTTTCCCGCGCTATGGCAATCTTCCCTGAGCGGACGAACTCCTTCACACCCATCGGCTTGACAAGCTCAAGGAATGCCTCTATCTTTTTCTCATCCCCCGTTATCTCTATCGTATAGGTCTTGGGGCTTGAGTCCACAACCCTGCCTCTGAATATCTCGGCAAGCCGCAGCACTTCGGCCTTTTGCTCCTGCGGCGGCGCTATTTTAATCAGTACCATCTCTCTTTCAACGTGGTCAACATCGAATAGGTCCTGTACCTTTATCACGTCTATCAGCTTATTCAACTGTTTGTTGATTTGCTCGACAATCTGATTTTCTCCCCTTGTGACGATAGTCATTACGGAGATCTTAGGGTCAAGGGTCTCCCCAACGGAGATGCTCTCAATATTATAGCCGCGTCCGCTGAAAAGCCCGGCAACCCTTGAAAGTACGCCGAACTTGTTTTCTACCTGCACAGATATCGTATGTCTCATAACAGCTCCTCTATTTAACGGCCTTAAGTTTCTTATGCCTGGCTTCCTTTTTCGGTTCTTCCTCGTCGAACATCATCTGGTCAATCGCCGCACCCGCGGGAACCATCGGAAATACCTTCTCCTTCCAATCAATCACGAAGTCCATGAATACCGGTTTTTTAGTCTTCAGCGCCTCCCTGATTACCGGCTCCACCTCTGATGGTTTCTCAGCGCGCAGCCCCACCGCCGAGTACGCCTCGGCGACCTTGACAAAATCCGGCACCGTGTTCAGATGGCTGTGTGAGTATCTCTCTTTGAAGAACAGCTCCTGCCACTGCCTGACCATGCCGAGGTAGCGGTTGTTGAGGATTGCCACCTTTACGGGGAGTTCATAGACTACCGCCGTGGCCAGCTCCTGTATGTTCATCTGAATGCTGCCGTCACCGGCTATGTCAATAACGGTCTTATCCGGAAATGCAACCTGGGCGCCTATTGCCGCCGGGAATCCATAACCCATTGTGCCCAGCCCCCCTGATGACAGAAACGTGCGCGGCTTGTCGAATTTAAAAAACTGCGCCGCCCACATCTGATTTTGTCCTACCTCTGTGGTGATTATGGCGTCTCCGCCGGTGGCCTCGTAGAGTTTTTCTATCACGAACTGGGGTTTTATAATCGTATCTGAGTACCTGTAACACATAGGTTTCAGTTCTTTCCAATCGTCAAGCTGCTTAAGCCATGCCTTTCTTATCTCGCCCCACTGCGTCTTTTGCCCGGCTTTAACGATTTGATTCAGTGTCGTAAGGACATTTTTCGAATCCCCTACGATAGGAATGTCCACATGCACATTTTTCCTGATTGACGTGGGGTCAATGTCTATATGCACGATAGTGGCATGGGGGGCAAAGGCCGAAATCTTGCCCGTGACCCTGTCATCAAACCTCATGCCTATTGCCACTATAAGGTCTGACTCCTGAATTGCCATATTTGCGTAATATGTGCCGTGCATACCGGGCATCCCCAAAGACAGCGGATGTACCGATGGGAAACTGCCTATCCCCATGAGGGTGGTGGTGACAGGTATCTGTGTGAGCTCGGCCAGCTCTCTGAGGTCTTCCGAGGCGTTGGAGAGGATTACGCCGCCCCCTGCGATAATCACCGGCTTTTTCGATTTGGCAATCTCCTCGGCGGCCTTTTCAATCATCTTTCTGTTACCCTCTACGGTCGGGTTATAGCTGCGAATCTGGACTTTCTCCGGCCAGTTAAAATTCCCCATTCCGGCTGAAATATCCCTTGGCAGATCAATAAGCACCGGGCCGGGCCGACCGGTAGAGGCGATATGAAACGCCTCCCTGATAGTGTCGGCAAGGTCGTCTATGTTTTTTACCAGATAGTTGTACTTTGTACACGGGCGTGTGATTCCTACGATGTCCGCCTCCTGAAAGGCGTCGTTGCCGATAAGCATAGTGGGAACCTGCCCTGTTAGGACCACGATGGGGATGGAGTCCATTGCGGCCGTGGCGATGCCAGTTACGGTGTTTGTAGCGCCCGGGCCGGACGTAACCAGCGCCACGCCGACTTTGCCGGTTGAGCGGGCATAACCGTCCGCCATGTGTGTGGCGCCCTGTTCGTGCCGTGTAAGAAGTAGCTTAATACCTTTTGCGTCATAGAGGTAATCGAAGAGGTTTAGGACAACACCGCCGGGATACCCGAATATGTGCGTAACCCCCTCTTTCTTCAACGACTCTACGACAATCTCAGCGCCGCTAACTTTCATAGTTCATGCTCCTTGAAGCGTGGCAGCCATATCAACACGCTGGCCGCGCGCAATATATTTTTTTCACAGGCGTCAGTGTAACACATTTATTTCCATATAGTAAACACTCCCGCTGGCAGTGCCTAAGGGAATGATATCACTGGCGTAAGGACATTTATTGATGTATGTAGTAAATCCACATCCTGGTATTTATCAGGCAGCCCAGCCTTAGTTGCCTGTTGTTGGAATATTTAGCGTCATATATAAACCTGAATGTCTTACCCTGTCCAATATCGCTTTTGGTTGGGGTTTCACCTTCTACAAGGGAGACAGATTCCAATTTATCCTTGTCGGCAATTATCCCGCCGGTCTTTGATACTGTGTATAGGGCCTTAATGCCACCTTCACAGGCCTTTTTAAACCAATCGCTTATCCCTGAGACGTCCTTAACCTCCTGAATCAATTCTTTTGGCAGATTACCAATTACCGCCGTGCCTCCGCAGTACAGTAAATTGCCCTTCACGGCCTTTATATTATTCTCGTGAATACAAAAACGGCCCCTTCTGTTGCAGAAATACGGGCCGTCAATAAGACATCCATCCAGGGACTTCTCTTCGTTATTATTAAGAACCAATATTACATTATCCGCATTACCGGTGTCCTCGTCCACGGCGCAGGCCATCTCTCCATAAATGCACAGCGCGGTTAATATCAGCGTTATTATAATCTTACAGTTCATAGAATGGTATTATATTTACATCAGATATTATTGTCAATGGCCGTGGCATATTTAATGGGGTCTTTCACACCGAGGCGCTGAAAACCTTTTTGGCGTATCACGCAGGAATCGCACCGCCCACATGCCCCGTCAGCAGGGGTTGGGTCATAGCATGAGCTTGTCAGCGAATAATCCACGCCAAGCTCCATGCCAGTTTTGATTATCTCCGCCTTTGTCATGCTTAGCAGGGGGGCGTGGATTACGACAGTCCCCCTACCCTCTACCGCCGCCTTAGTGGCCAGATTGGCCATAGCCTGAAATGATTTGAGATACTCTGGACGGCAGTCGGGGTAACCGCTGTAGTCAACGGCGTTTGCGCCTATGAAAATGTCAAAAGCCCCCAGAACCTCCGCCCAGGCCAGGGCAAAGGAAAGAAATATCGTATTTCTGGCCGGTACATACGTTGCCGGAATCACACACGCGCCGTTGCTGACGCCGGTGGAGGCGCTGTCTTTGGGGACTTCCATATCGCTTGTCAGCGCAGACCCTCCAATGCCTCTCATGTCGAATTTAATAATCAGATGGCCGGACACGCCAAGAAACTCCGCAACCCTGCCCGCGCTCTGAAGCTCTGTGATGTGTCTCTGCCCGTAGTCAAATGATACGGCATAACACTCATACCCATCACTTTTTGCTATGGCAAGGGCAGTCGCAGAGTCAACCCCGCCGCTTAGTAAGACGACCGCCTTACGCGCCAAGCCCCGGACACCGGCATTACATTGTAACAATTTCAACTCCTTAAGGATTAACGACGAAGGGGGATAATCCCCCTTCACCCCGTAAATCCCGCCACGCTTTATCTATTTAGTTCAGACTGCCGCTCGTTGGCGGCGGCAATTACCATTTAATCATATCTCTATCTTAAACTCCGCACCGCCTTCGATATTTCTTACCGTTAGGCTCCAGCCCATGTTTGTTTCGATTATCGTCTTTGACATATACAGGCCAATTCCCGTGCCCACATTCGACGGTTTGGTTGTAAAGTGCGCGTCGAAAACTTTGCCTATTATATCTTCAGGGATGCCGCCTCCGGTGTCGCTTATGGTGATTATCATTTTTCCCCCGTCGGCATGGGAAATATGAATATCAATATTGTCTTTTACGGCAGACAGTTTTCCCCCGCGCCTTGACAGTATCGCGTCCCTCGAATTATTAATTATGTTTAAAATGACTTGCTTAAATTCGTTTGGATATCCTGTTACATCATTGAAGTCTCCTTCATCCGATATTATGTTTATAAAAATACTGTCCTTCACAAAATATGCCGAGAACATCCCGACCAGCTCCTCTATCGCCTGTTTGATGTCAAACCGGACTTTCTCTTTGGATGGTAGTAAGAACTTGCGAAAATCACTGACCGTGCTCACCATGAATTCTACATGGTCAACTATGGTTCTTTGCGATTTGTTTAAATAGTCGGCATCCAGTTCGCCATAGGCATATGCGTCTTTAAGGTCCTGAGCCGTTATCGCAATAACGTTCAGCGGCTGTTTCCACTGGTGGGCTATCAGGCTTATCATCTCCCCCATTGACGCCATTTTTGACTGCTGCCTAAGGAGCTGCTCGCCTTCTTGTCTTTTGTTTGTTTCCTCTATAACTTTTTCGCTGAGTTCCTCGTTAAACCTGCGGAGTTCGTCTTCCATACGCTTTCGTTCGGAGATATTGCGCGCGGCGGCAAATACCCCCACGACTTTGCCCGCCTCATCCTTATACACAGAGGCGTTATATAAAACGGGTGTGATATTGCCGTTGCGGTGCCTGATGCTGAGTTCATAATCGCGCACCTCCCCATAGTCAAACACCCTTTTGTAACCCGCCTCAGCTTTGTCCGGTTCGGTAAAATAGCTAGAGAAACTGGTTCCTATTAGCTCGTCTCTCAGGTATCCTGTAACGTTCTCTGTGGCCGCGTTAACATCGCTTATCTTGCCGCCGTGTGTGATGGTCACCAGCGGGTCTAAGCTCGTCTCTATGAGATTTCTGGTATAAAGGCCGGCAGCCTTTACGGCGTCTGTGAGTCGTTTGTGTTGAATATTCTGCCACAACCAATCTATAAATATCGTTAACTGATTAACGTCAGTTTGAGTATATTCCCCATCCTTGTTTCCTACGGCCGTTACCACGGCAATCCTGCCGCCGGCAAAGGTCGGCACTACCATCAGGCTTTTCAGAGGCATATGGCCTTGCGGATATCCGTGTTTATTTAATGTGGTCGTCTCGTAATTATTAACGATGATAGACCTTCTCTGGCGTACCGCCTCAGCCCACAGGCCGGAGTGTTCTATTTTAAAATGCAAATCTTCTTTATTAACGGCACACTCTTTCATTACATTTGTAGAGAACGCGCTGGTTGTGTATTCAGACTCGTCCTCATTGCCAAACGATATAAAACCAATCGCGCTGCCTGTTAAATCAATACTCCTTTCAAGAACAAAGGCCATAATTTCACTTACAGGTTTGTCCGTGAGCTGATGTAACTCAACCATGCTCTCAAGGCGTTTTTCGTTAACCCTCCTAAATTCCTCCATTTCCCTCTGCTTTGTAATATCTTCCACAATCGCGAGATGACAATCGGACGCTTCACCTTCTACCCATAGAGATACAACAACAATCCTTACCCATACAACAGAACCGTCTTTACGAATATATCTTTTTTCAGCGCTGAATTTATCAACGTCACCTTCCACAAGCCTTTTACTGTTGGCAAGGTGGACCGCAAGGTCATCAGGGTGTGTAATGGCTTGAAAAGTCAGCTTTGACAATTCCTCCATCGAATATCCTGTGATGTTGCAAAATGCCTGGTTAATTTCAACAAACCGTCCGAATTGTGATTCAACAATCGCTATACCGACTGGAGACTGCTCGAAAATTGCCCTCAACCGGATTTCAGACCGTTTCATTTGATACTCTAATTCCTTGAGTTCTGTAATGTCTTCGGCAGTGCCGATGATCATCTCAATCTTTTCATTGTCATAGACAGGCGTAATGCTGAAAATGATAATTCTCTTTTCAGCGTCTTTACGTGTCAACCCGA
Source organism: Nitrospirota bacterium (assembly GCA_015233685.1). Taxonomy (GTDB): domain Bacteria; phylum Nitrospirota; class Thermodesulfovibrionia; order Thermodesulfovibrionales; family Magnetobacteriaceae; genus Magnetominusculus; species Magnetominusculus dajiuhuensis. The sequence goes on from JADFXF010000004.1 coordinate 13,971, forward strand.
CTTCGTAATTTACCACCCTTTCCCCATCAACGGACGCCCTGATAAACTGTTTATTTATCTGCGGCAGAACATCGTTGTCGAACAACATTGAAAATGGATGCCCTATTAACTCATCCGCCGAATATCCGGTAATAGACGATACTTTGCAGTTGATTAATAAAAATATTCCGGTCAAGTCTATTGAATAAACGGCATTTGTGGTGTTCTCTAAAACTTTCTGTAAGAAATCTTTTCTCCGTCTCAGCTCAATATGATTCTCTCTTATCTCTCTGACCATCTTGTTGAAAGAATACGCCAATTGCCCAAGCTCGTCTTTAGAGTCAACAGTAACCACGGTATCAAGATTGCCCTTTCCCACATCACATGCGGCTTTTGTCAAAAGCAAGATTGGGCGTGTCTGCCATCTTATAATAATATTCGCAACTATTAACGCCGCCGTAAGGTAACAAATGATAAGGACAATAACAAAACGCAATTTTTTATAATAAGGGGCAAGGACTTCGGAATAATCACGCTTAACGACTAAACCCCAGCCAGTGGATGCGTCTATGGGTATATATCTGTACGCGGCCAGCACCTTTGTGCCATTATAGTCCGTGCCGACAATAGTACCTTCGTTAGCGTCTAACGCGCGCGCCATCGCTTCAGTCTTGAGCTTGTACTGCAATGGAACAGGGTCATCGCCGCTGGGAAGCTTATGTTTCAGATTTACAAGCAACAGCCCATCGTTATTTGCCAGTATCGTCTCCGAAGTGTCTCCACGCTGGGTGTTATATGACAATGCCGCCATAAAATCCGACATGGTGACGTTCATAATAACGATATACCGTGGTTGAGAATCCACATTAATAACATGGGATACGTAAAGGTCAGTAGCGCCGTCTGTTGGATCAAAGGCAAAACAGATGTGATATCGGCGCGACTTCATTGCCCCTGTGAAGTAATCAACGAATGAGACGTCCCTCCCAATGTCTTTACTCCTTGTGGACGCTATTACTTTTCCGCTTTGGATATCGGCTAACTGAATATTATCGAAGATATTAAATGTCGTCCTGTAATCTTCCAGATATTGAATAAATTCATGATTTTCGGCAAGAGACTCGTCGTTAGAAACATATGACTTTGTTAAATTACTCTTTACAAATGTTTCGATATTTGATGTAAATCTTAAAATCCTCCTGTTTATATTTTCCTTTCTGACATCGGCAATTTGGTTTACATTAGTAACAGCCTCATCAAATACCTTATGATAATCGCTTTCTACATCGGTAAACGGCACTCCTGTTAAATCGGTAAATATAAAAAAAGAAACTACAACTATAGTAATGAGCAGGCTAATAAACAAAAACATCTTTGCCCTGATGCTGTACGACTTTATTTCAAACGCCGGTTTTTTCATCGAACAGCCTTCACATCGTAATGGAACTCATTAAGATTATATTTATCGGGCATATTATGGACGTCATAGATCAATTTCCTGTCAAAACTTCCGATTATTTTCTCAGTGCTCACGGCGGAGTCAATTTTACCAAAACCCTTCAGAAATTTAAGCATCAAGGCAATCTGGCCTTCTATTTTAAGACTATTTTCGGGAATAACCGGCACTTCGGACTGCCACATAATATTTTTATCTGCTATATCCACAATCTGTTCCGTTGTTATATCAGGGGTACCTTCCATGAGAGGTTGTATGTCCGCCTTTGTCCATGTGGCGGCAAGAAATAGATTTTCTCCACTGCTCGCTATCCATTTTACAGCCTTGATTTCAGCCGCCAGCACCACCCGCGTTGCTTCGGGATGTTTTACATAATACTCCTTCGAAAAATAAAAATAACAAAAGGCCAAAGACCTGTGGATGACGGCACCTTCGGGATAACCTTTCAGGGCAAGGCTGACAGTCAGGTCAATATCCGAAAAAGCAAATATTTTATTATTCACCAGAGCTGCTACCATTCCTTCACGGCTAAGCGGCACAAGCGTAACGTCCTTTTCGGCAATCCCAGCGTCTGATAATGTTTTAAGCAGGGCGTAATGTCCCGTAGAGGTGGATGAGTAGCCAATTCGTTTGCCTCTCAGCTCTTCTATAAACACACGCCGCCTTGCGACTATGGATGTAGGCGACTGATGCATTATCGCCGGAATAAAGACATCTTTTTTCGACGCCGCGGTGATCGCCGGAATTTCGCCCGCCACGCCGGCTTGCAAATCATCGCTCAGAAAGAACTTATTGACGTCCCTTCCCGTTAAGAATGGATAGAAGACAATAGTAATTCCCATTTCCTGCAACTTACGCCGCAGGATTAAATCCCGGCTCATAACCGCGGTGATAACACCGGCGGGCAGGTAATTCGGCTGAACCCCTATATTCAGGTAATTGTCGGATTTTGTGAATTTATATTCAGAATAATAGGGCTTATCCTCAGGCCTGGGTTGGCTATCCGCCGCATATGCAATATTCAACGCCGAAGATAATATAAGCGCTGAAACGGCAAGACAGGTAATATGTTTGACGAGTTTAAAATCCAATATCTTCATAAAAAAACCCTCTGTACCGAATAAAAGACTTTAAAACTCCTTATCGTCTCAGATGGAAACCGTTGTTGCTGCCTTAATGTAACATTAAATAGCATTTTTTTGCAATGTTGTAAGAATCCCCACGCCACGACTCCACCCTGCTTACCTCATCATCATAACGGCCTAAGGGCAAATACAAGCGGGACACCTTTATTCATTTTGCAACTGGCTCCTTTACATCATAATGGAACTTATTAAGACTATATTTATCGGGCATATCAAGGATGTCGTAGACTAATTGCATGTCAAAAATTCCAATGATTTTCTCAGTGCTCACAGAGGAATCAATTAGTCCGTGACTCTTCAAAAACTCCAGCACCGAGGCAATAGAACCATCTCTATTCAGGCTCGTTTGCGGAATAACCGGCACATCGGACTGCCACAACTTATCACTCGTCAATATAGCCTCAATCTGGTCTGGCGTTATATCAAAATTTTCTCCCTCAATAGACTTAATCTTCGCTTGTGCCCATGTGGCGGCAAGGGATATGTTTTCCTTGTTTGCCTTTAGCCATTTTATAGCCCGGATCTCAGCGGCTATCACATGGCGTACCGCTTCGGGGTGTTTTATATAAAACTCCTTAGAAAAATAGATATAGCCGGAGGTCATAGTCCTAAAGATAACAACGCTGTCAAGGTAGTTTCGCATAGTAAAGCTGACAGTTGAGTCTGCAGCCGCAAACGCGAATATTTTATTGTTCATTAGGGCGTCTTTCATTTTTGGCTGGTCAAGCGGCACAAGCGTAACGTCCTTTTCGGTCATCCCCGAATAGGATAAGGCCTTAAGAAGGGTGTAATGTCCAACGGAGCCGGGTGCGTAACCGATACGCTTACCTTTCAGTCTTTCTATAGGCATATGCCGCCTTGCGACTATGGACGTAAACGACTGCTGCATTATGGCGGGGATAAAGATGTCCTTTTTCGACGCGGCGATAATCGTCGGCATACTCCCTACGACGCCGGCTTGCAAATCATCGCTCAGAAAGAACTTGTTGATGTCCCTGCCATTGAAGAATGGATAGAAGACAATTGTTATCCCTATTTCTTGCAGTTTACGACGCAAGATTAAATCCCTGCTTATAACCGTAGTGATAGCACCGGAAGGCAGGAAATATGGCTGAACCCCAATATTCAGATAATTGCCGGACTTTACAAATTTATATTCGGAATAATAGGGCTTATCATAAGGCTTTGGGGCATTTGGCTCGCCCGCTGCATAGGCAATATTCAGCGGCAAAGCTATTATAAGCGCCGCAACGGTAAGACAGGTAATATATATGATGAGCTTAAAATCCAATATCTTCACAGAAACGCCCTCTTTACCGAATGTAAGAACTGGCCACTTCCGGTTTTTAGATGGAAACCATTGTCGCAACCGTATGGTAACATAAGTCACATCTTTTTGCAATACGTAGCAACGGCATTGCGCTGCCTTTGTCACTGTAACTATTTGTCACTGTAACTATTTGTTACTGAAACTATTTGTCAAATCATTGGAAGAAGGTATATAATAGTCATCAGTTAAGGTAATCCGTGAGAGACGCGGCACATAAGGAGGGAAAATGTTTGAAGGGATGTTTCAACCGATGCACTTGTTTGTTATAGCGATGATAGTTTTGATTTTATTTGGCCCGAGTAAACTCCCCCAGTTAGGAGAGGGGATTGGAAAAGGGATTCGGGGCTTCAAAAAAGCCCTCGCTGATGACGACACCGAGAGCGCAGCTAAACCTGCCGGGAAGTCAGAGATAAAACAATAATTAGGGTGGCGCGACATGGCCACCGGCATTAACAGACACGCGGACGCCATGAGGCTCTTTGAGCTGGCCCGACTATTCCTGAAGCTTGGGCTAACGGCCTTTGGCGGTCCGGCGGCTCATATTGCGATGATGGAAGAGGAGGTCGTTGGGCGAAGGCGTTGGCTCACGCGGGAGGGCTTCCTTGATCTGATGGGCGCGGTGAATCTAATCCCCGGCCCTAACTCCACGCAGCTTGGACTGCTTATCGGGTACACAAGGGCGGGGGTATTGGGCCTCATAATCTCAGGGGTGCTGTTCATCCTGCCTGCCGTAATTATCACCGGCGTCCTTGCGTGGGCTTATGTCAGGTTTGGTGCCCTGCCCAATGTGTCGCCGTTTCTGTCGGGCATTAAGCCTGTGGTAATTTCCATTATCCTTGTGGCCGTTGTCAGAATGGGAAAGACGGCGGCGAAGAATGCTCAATTGGCGGCCATAGGGATTGCGGTTGCGGCGGCGGCTTTATTGGGGGCGAACGCAATCGTTGCGCTGCTTTTGGGCGGCGTTGCCGGAGTAATTATAAACGCTGTAACTATCCGTAGTAACAGGGTTATTTCTCTTTTTACGCTCTCCATTTTCAGCGTGTTATCGGGGTGGTTTCTGAAAAATGTGGAGGCATATACCGCATCGGCTGAACATGGCACTGCGGCAGCGAGTGCATCCTTATGGAAACTGGGCTTATTCTTTTTGAAAATAGGTTCGATACTCTACGGCAGCGGTTATGTACTTACCGCGTTTATTGAGGATGGCCTGGTGAGGGACTCTGGATGGCTTACGCAGAGACAGTTGCTTGACGCGATTGCCATTGGGCAGTTCACGCCGGGGCCGGTGCTGAGCACCGCGACATTTGTTGGCTATGTGATTTCGGGGGTGCCGGGGGCGGTGATATCAACGATAGCCATATTTCTGCCGTCATTTGTCTTCGTCCTGATATTGAATCCAGTGTTGCCGCGCCTGAAGGCATCAGAGATGATGTCCGCATTTCTTGGCGCTGTGAATGTAAGCGCGATTGGCCTGATGGCGGCGGTGGTTGTCCAGCTCTCAAGTTCAACATTTACAGACTGGCGGGCTGTTGTCATAGCCGCGGGGGCGGCAGTTGCGGGGTGGCGATACAAGTGCAACGCGGCATGGCTGGTAGTTGCCGGGGCGGGCGCGGGATGGCTACTTCAGATTATTTAAATGGAGGATTCGGAATGTGTGCCAATTTACCTAAAATACTTAGGGCCTCGGCCCTATGTTTTCTCTCAATAATATTTTCATTTGGTATCAAAAACCCTGTGGCGTGGGCCGGGCCGCCGTTTATGACTGATGACCCAGAACCGGTAGAGTACTTGCATGGAGAACTCTACATTGCCTCACAGTGGGCGCGGGATAAGAATACTGGGACTATGGCAACGCTTCCTCATTTTGATATTAACTACGGGATTGCGCCGGATGTGCAGTTGACCATGTCTATACCTATTGCCTATTCAGCGCCCCGCGACTCTTCTGCCCAGTACGGCATTGGCGACATTGAAGCGGGCGTAAAGTATCGCTTTATCCATGAAGACAATGATAGCGGCTGGCTGCCTCAGATCAGCGTTTTTCCCATAGTTGACCTTCCATCAGGGGATAGTACTCGTGGACTTGGGGAGGGACACATAAAGATATTTTTTCCCCTCTGGCTTCAAAAAAGCTGGGGACAGTGGACAACATACTGCGGCGGTGGATACTGGTACCATCGCGGTGACAATAATAAAAACTATCGGTTTGTTGGATGGCTGCTGCAGCGTGAGCTTTCAAAGACGCTGACGCTTGGGGCCGAAATATTTAATACCTCATCCAGGGCAAAAGGCGACAGAGGCGAAACAGGGTTTAATATTGGGGGCTTTATCAACCTAAGCGAAGACCATCATATACTCTTTTCGGCGGGACGTGATATAAACGGCCCTAATACCATGCTTGCGTATCTTGCCTTTCAGTGGACGTTCGGCCCGAAATAAATATGGCAGCGCCATTCGCAAAGTTTGGCAGCGCCGTTCGTAAAGTGTGGCGGTGCCGTTCGTACGCCACTATACCATAGTATGTGGCTAAATCCTGCTGTCCTGTTTTGAAGTATCTACTAACGGCTTAATCCTGGACAGCAGGAGGCTTATCTTATATTGGCGAAGGTTAGCCTTTCCGGCCAGCAGTATGAAGACTACGAGGACGGCCTTTGAGGCGTCGAGGTCTCTGGCTATAAGGTGATACAATAGCACCGCAACCCCCATTATCGAACTCAGAATGCTGAATAAGAAGAAATAGTTCTTTCGTCCTAAAAGCCGGTTGAAAAATTTCATGTCTTTGTCATCCAACTCCATATATTACGCCTCCCATGTAGGTTACCCCAATTGTCTTTTCGAAGTCAACAGAACCGTGAAGCCGCCAACGGCGGCAGCCCAAACGCAATAGACAAAACATTGGCAATAATACGGGTGAAGGGGGGTTACCCCCCTTCGTCTTTAATCCTTATGCTTTCCATATACTCTGCCCACATGAATGGGAGTGTGTGTTTTTTTCTGTCGTTACAGCCCTTGCAGGCCGCGGCTATGTTGGATTTAACAGACATGCCGCCTCTTGAAACGGGGATTATATGGTCCATGGTCAGCTCTGATGGGTGGATGCTGCTATTGCAGTAGTAACACGTACCGATTGAGCATTTGGCCTTCCACCACGGCGTCTTACGCAGCAGCCGTGCCTTCTGTTTCTCCCTTTTGACAAATGCCTCACTGACGCAAACAACCTCGCCGTCTGCCGCTGGGTTATCTACCCTTTTTTGAACTCTCTTCGGCATAGAATTTCTTGTATAATATCTCCCATTCCGAACTGCCCTCCGTGAGTTTTTTGCTGAAAGACGATAGCTTCTTCCTCACAACGGCGTCAATCTCTTCCCCTGCTTTTATCTCGGCGGCTATGGATTTCTTTATCTCTTTGCGAATTATGGAGTCATCCGCTTTCGCGGTTATTAAATTCTTTTCCTTAAGCGCGCTGAGCAGGATGTGGGATAAATGGCTAATCTTATCGTCGGAGAGCATCATATAACGATATTTCTTTCCTTGACAAGCCTATGCTTTGTCATATCAAAGAGCGACTTGTAATCAAGACGCTTCTTTTCGATTTCACCCTCGTATGACCTTAATATCTCGCGCACCTCGTCATTGAGCCTGTCCTCGGCCATCATCTCGTAGAGTATTACCTGCTCGGTCTCTTTGAGCAGCTCTTCGCGCGGCACGTTGCTCTCAATAAGGCCGCCCTTTGCCAGATCATCAAGTATCTTGCCCGAAATAAAATGTATCCATGTCTTTGGAACCCGCACGGTTATTTTTCCATAAACGATAAAAGCGCTATATTTCTTGCCCTCTTAACAGCCTCAGTCAATTCCCTTTGATGCCGTGCGCATGTACCGGTCATCCTCGACGGCAGCTGTTTGCCCCTTTCCGTTATATACGATTTAAGCGTTCTTGTGTCTTTGTAGTCTATGAACGGGGTCTTCTCCGCGCAGAACCTACAGAACTTCTTTCTCATAAATCTCTTGTACTTTACGTGCTCTGAACCTTTGCCCTTTTGTACCATTTAAATACGCTCCCGAAAATTAGTTTATTAAAATGGCTCCAGGTCGGATACCTCGTCAGGGGGTGTGGAATCCCCGCCGCGTCCGCCCTTCGCTGCCGCCTCGCCTCGCCTTGGGAGAAATTTCACCGTCTGGGCAAGGACATCGAATTTACTCCTCTTTTGCCCCTCTGTTTCCCATTTTCTTTCCCTTAGCCTTCCTTCTACCAATACACCGCTGCCCTTGCTCAAATACTCTCCGCAGTTCTCCGCCTGCTTCCCCAGCACGGTTATGTCCATAAACAACACCTCTTCCTTCCACTCGTCCCCTTGCTTAGTCCTTGAGTTTACCGCAATGGTGAAAGTCGCAAAGGCCACACCCTGCGGCGAGTATCTCAACTCAGGGTCTCGTGTCAGGTTGCCCATAAAAATAACTTTGTTAAACATATTCCATTACCCCTCTTCCTACTCCGCGGGTTCTGCTGTCTCTGCGGGGACTGAAGGGACAACTGCCTCTCCCACAGAATCTTTGACAACATCGGTGACAACATCAGGCGCGGCTTGCTCGGCGGCCTTCGCCTCCATCGCCTGCAGGGAACTTTGCAGCGCTATAACCTCTTTTTTCCTCAACTTGATTATCATAAACTTAAACACCGGGTCAAATACCTTGTATAACTCCTCAAGCGGTTTTATCGCAGTGGGAGGCGACTTAAAGACAAAAAACAGGTAGTAGCCCTTTTCGTGCTTATTGATTTCATAAGACAGCTTCCTCCTGCCCCATCTTTCGTGTTTGAGCACTTCGCCCTGCATCTTTTCTATCAGGTCTGTTATACGTTTTTCGGCCGCGTCTATGCCCGTGTCCTCCAACGCCGCATCAAGTATGACTATGTTTTCGTAGTAGTTCATCTATACCCCAATACCCTCCTGTCTGTGTATTTTTCGTACTTACTCGTTCAGTCATATATTTTCTAACATAACCTGACCATAAAAATCAACCATACCCGAATCTATTGTCAAAATAAAACTCCGCGGCCAGTCAGGACAAAGAAAAAATAATCATTGATTTTGTATAGGGCAAAATAGTATCATCAGCACGAGATTGTCTAATGAAAACGGCAAAGGTAATAGCAATAACCAATCAAAAAGGCGGAGTGGGTAAGACCACCACCGCAGTTAACCTGGCCGCGGGGTTAAACAAAATGGGTATGCGGACCCTCCTTGTAGACATTGATTCACAGGGAAATGCCTCTGCCTCATTGGGTTTAATCATCGAACACGACATAAAGACCATAAAAGACCTCCTCCTCAACCAGCAAAACCCGCGTGATTTTATCGCAAGGGTGGGCACCACAGAGATAATCCCATCGAACAATTCGTTGAAAGACATAGAAGACGCCCTGATTATAGACAAAAAATTCGACACGCTTAAAAATTCCATAGCGCCTTTGGCAAATGACTACGAATATATAATAATAGATTGTCCGCCAAGCGTGAATGTTTTTACAAAAAATGCACTGAAGGCGAGCAATGAGATAATTATTCCGGTGGATGTTGGATATTTTTCATTGCTGGGGTTAAAACAGCTCCTTGAGGAAATAGAACGCTTCAAAAGAGAGCTAAACCCACGGCTGGAGATACTTGGCGTACTTGCCTGCAGGTATGACCGTAGGACATCCCTCTCCGCGCAGATTTTTGAGACGCTGAGGCAGGGCTTTCCCGATAAATTATTTAACACCTATATTCGCCTGAGTATAGACATAGTGCGCGCTCAAATAGCCCAGAAGAACATATTCGATTATAATAACAGGGGTACTGCCGCGCAGGACTACAAATCCCTGACAGAGGAGATAATAAATGGCAAGTAAAAAGCAGATCATGGACAAATTAAGCGCCTTAAATCCCGCAGTGCCGACAAAGACGAGGGTTCATGGGGCTGCCGCTGTGCCGCAGACGCCGGAGATTGCCGCCGGGGCCATTGCTACCGCCCCGATTGTCGTTGAGGCGAAACAGGGTGAAGCTGTGGTTGTTGCCGGGATTACCCCCCCTGTCTTTAACAATACCGGTGCCTGCACGTTTACGTTATTTATAGACAACATGGCCGCCATGATGAAAATAAGAGAAGAGTTTCATAATAATTTCTTTAACATCAATTCGATGATAGTTGACAGTTATAAGAAGACATTGACAATAACCTTTGACGCGATGAGACACAATTATAGCCAGTTCGTCGAGAGTTTGAAGTTTATGATGCCGACGGCAACTCAAAAAAGAAACTAAGCAGTGCGCGCCGAGCACACAGATGGGCGTTAGTGAATATTGGGATTTATGGGTGTAGGAGCAGACCATGCGGCCGCCCTGGGGCGACGAATGAAGCCGCCGGGGAGGAAAGTCCGAGCTCCGCATGGGCAGGACGGCTGTTAACGGCAGCCGGGGGCGACCCCAGGGAAAGTGCAACAGAAATCAAACCGCCGCGCAACGGCAGCGATGTCCGTGTGTGCGCGGTAAGGGTGAAACGGTGAGGTAAGAGCTCACCGCCTTTTGCGGTAACGCCGAAGGCAGGTAAACCCCGTCCGGAGAAAGGTTGAATAGGGCGTGCTTTTCGGGCTGCCCGCCCGATACCTTGCGATTAGCGCGGGGAGGCAAGCCGGGTACCAACCGCAAAAGGCAGTGAGTGATCTCTGTCTCAGATGAATGGCCGCGCAACACAGAACTCGGCTTACGGTCTGCTCTTATTTATTTTTTTACAAGCTTCGTTGCGGGGCATTCGTTACAGCAGGGGATTAGAAAATCAGTCTTGCTATTTTATTGCCACGCCAAAGAGTTTGGCAACGAGGTCGAGAACCTTAGGGTTGTTTAAAAGCATGACGAAAAGAAGGATTAGAAAATATACCCTCATCTTCCAGTCCATGGCGGTGAATCTCTCGTTAAGCCTGCCTTCCACCCTTACTAAATCTTCTTTAACGGCATTAATCTTCTCGTTAAGTCTGCCTTCCAGCTTTGCTAAATCTTCTTTAACAGCAGCAACTTTCTCGTTAAGCCTGCCTTCCAGCTTTGCTAAATCTTCTTTCGTGGATAGTGCAACGGCGGTAATTTTCTCGTTAAGTCTGCCTTCCAGCTTTACTAAATCTTCTTTAACGGCAGCAACTTTCTCGTTAAGCCTGCCTTCCAGCTTTGCTAAATCTTCTTTTGTGACGAGTTCTTTCGTTAACTCTTCTTTTATCTCCGCCTTCTTTTGGATGACAACGGTCTCTGCCTTTTTTTCGATAGCGTCAAATGATGCCGTCAGGAGCTTCCCGAAGTCACGGGCCTCCTCTTTCCCTACCCTCTTTTCAAGCATGTCATACATCTCAATCGGCAATGTCGTAGGCATGATTTCATTATAACCTGACAGCAAAGAGGAAATCAATGCTCAGGTTTTATCTGGGGCGGGCGGCTTTAAAAATAGGTCTCTGCGTATTCCTTGAGCCAGCGTTCAAATAGCGGCACACGCATTTTGTATTTATCTGAGCTGTGATGTCAATAGTGGATACTAAATCATTCATGCCACATCTTTTTTTTCATAGAGCTTTTTTTCATAAGCGGCTGGGGATAGGTATCCGAGCCGAGCCAGCTCCATTTCCCCTTCGCTCAGTACCCGATGTTTTTTGCCTACATCCGATAACTTCCCGTCATTATCACCCCGTAGTCTCGTCGGCGTTTTATCTATTTAGTTTGGGCTGTCGCCTGTTGGCGGCTTCGGTATTCCGGCTTAATGCTATTACGACACAGTCTGTTCACAGCGATGATAACAGTAAAGTACATAGTGCGTTTGCCCTGGCCTACTATCGCAGCAATTCCCAATGAACTAAAATATCTTTCAATATTAATGTGTTACAAGTATTCAATAATATATTATTCGCGATATTCTTAATGTATATTGCTTACATATCGATGGCTTATATTTATTTTCATTGAGAATTGCTGTGACAAATTGCTGGAGCTTGCTTGACATCTATATGTTAGTATATGGTACACTGCCGTAGTTCCTCAAATCATGAGGATATCACGAAATTAGGGAGGGCAATATGGAAAGGGCAATATGGAAAGGGCAATATGGAAAGCAAGCATTGGATATTTATTTACTAACAGTATAAAATATGTTTTTCTTTTGATTCTTTTGCTTGGTGCTGTCGAAACAGCCTCTGCTGACATCGCCTTTTCTATCGTGAATAAACAAAGTGGTAAATGCGTAGACGGTGTGACAGGGCTTCCATTACAGGCGACCTGCACTGGTGCTGACAGCCAAAGCTTTAATTTATCACCAGGTACGGGTTCCTATACCGGCTACTATACTATTGTGAATGTCGCAAGTGGGAATGCTTTTAGTGTCGGAGACGATAATAATGTAGGCCCGGGATCAAAGATATATATGGGAGGGAACTATTATACTGAAGTCTTTGCAATAAGTACCGTTGACGTTAACATCTATGCTATTCAGTCTAAAAGAGCAGGAGTGGGGAACTCATGCCTGTCATTCCCAGACAGCATTGATGGAACAAATTTACAGTTAGACACCTGCAACTCAAGCAATAGTAGGCAACTCTTTTTTTGGGGGTATGTTCTAACCGTGAGCAAAACAGGCAAAGGTACGGTGACAAGCTCAAATTCGCAAATAAGCTGTGGTTCTACATGTGTTTCAGTGTATTCCACAGGCACATCCGTAACACTAACCGCAACGCCGGATACTGGTTATACTTTTTCAGGCTATACAGGGTGTGATTCTCAAAATGGCTCTCAATGTACTGTTCAAATATCAGCTAAAACGGCTGTAAAGGCAACATTTTTACCACTATATACCCTTAATGTAAGCACAACTGGCAGCGGTACGGTGGTAAGCACACCATCGGGAATAAGTTGTGGTTCCTCATGTTCTACCCAATATGCATCCGGTACATCCGTAGTGCTAACTGCAACGCCAAGCTCTGGTTACGGTCTTTCAAGCTGGACTGGGTGTGATTCGACAAACGGTACTCAATGCACTGTTTCGATGGCATCGGCCAGAAACGTAACCGCAACGTTTTTACCATACTATACCGTGAGCGTAACAAAAACCGGCACAGGTACGGGCACAATAACGAGCAAACCAGCAGGGGTAAGCTGCGGCTCAACCTGTTCATCGTCATTTATATCAGGGACGGGGTTATATCTGACAGCCACGGCTGCCTCCGGTTCGACATTTTCAGGTTATACGGGATGCGATACGGTAAACGGCAGCGGGTGTTACGTGTTGGTGTCATCGGCTAAAAACGTAACCGCAACATTTACATTGTCAGTATCAGCGGACTATAGCGCTGCAAGCACGATGGTTAACACGATATATAGTCAATATCCATCAGTTTTTGGCACTAAATCAGGCGCTGTGATAACAGGGGCTGACGCAAGCGGCACATACTATATTCAATGGTTTACGAATGGTTCTGCCATTATGGCGTATTCAGACGGGCATATGTATTACTATTATGGCGGTAACTGGTACTCTCTTGGGGTAGTTTGGAACTACTATGCTGCTGCAAGCGCGATGATTAACACAGTATATAGCGAATATTACTCGTTTTTTGGGACAAAATCTGGAAGTATAGTTACAGGAACATCCGGTTCAGCCACGTACTATACACAGTGGTTTACAAATGGTGCCGCGCTTGTCGCTTGGACAGACGGAACTATATATACTTACTATAATGGCACATGGTACCCTCTTGGGGTGAAGTGGTCATCAGAACCAGAGCATGAACCTGAGCAATAGCATACAATAGCATCGTTTACGAAGGCGGCTTAAAAGCCGCCTTCGCATTGTTGGTGCGCCCGGCATGGGCGCATACTTGGTGGTGTAAGTCCACTACGGGGTCTGATAGCGCCAACCGTTAGCCAAAGGCAAGGGTGTCCGTTGTGAAGCGGAATCTGAAGGAAGTCGGCGGCAAAGCTCCGGGCTGAGGAACACGAACCGTATATTATTGACAGTATTGGGACAACTCCCAATTATTATAATGTGGCCTTACATAAGTGCCTCGTTTCGTTACGTGCCCTCTTACTTAAACCAGTGCATCAGAAAAAGCTGTTCTTAAATCAATTTCAGTCCTCGAACACGTCTTTGATATTGATTTCAAGCCCACCAATGACCTTAGATGTAACCACACCCTCACTTTCGGCATAGGAATGGAGCTTATACTTGCCTTCCTCAATCGTAAAGACTTCAAATATTTTAAGCTCCGGTATGATTACCCAATATTCCGGTACGCCGTATTTCTCGTATATATCTTTTTTTATATTGGTATCCCATCGGAATGACCCTTGTGAAACTATCTCACACACCATATCCGGTACACCTCGTATCCAATCCTGAATGATTGCCGTGTTATTTTTCCTGATAAACAATATGTCAGGCTGAAGCCTGTTTAAGCCTTCCTCAAGGATTACGTCAAGTGGAGAGTAAAGCACATTACCTAAATCGTTTTTCTTGACATGGGACAGGACTGCCCACAGTATTCTTTGACTGATTATCTGATGTTTACTAAAAGGGCTTGGCGACACGACTTCCTCCCCGTTAATTATCTCTGTTAAGTCTAACTCTCGTTGCAGTGTAAGCGTTTCCATGATTATATTCTACAATCAAGCATATTGATTTGTCTACGGGACAGCAAGAAGGGAATCAATTCTCTGAATTTGCAAAAAAACCGTTAACAACGTTACTATACACACATTATTTATACATCAGCGTGGGGAGGTGTTATTGAAACCGTTGCGAGGGCACCACAGGGATATGTACCGGTACTGCGGGCCGTTGTTCGATGGCTTTTATGTCGCGATACAGTCAGATGGCCAGGTGGTGTGTAGCTGCCGCGACGCGTGGGATGTGCTTAGTTTGGGAAGGGTTCCCGATAACCGCCTTTATGATGTCTGGCACGGTGAGGCAGCAGAATCTATCAGAGAGTTGTTCAGACAAAACACCCCGTCCAAGACCTGCCTGAGCTGCCCTTTTATCGTCTCTACACATAATAAGGACAGGCTCTACCGCCCGATTAACACCCCTTATATGATCTTCTTAGAGACCAATGCAACCTGTAATCTGAGGTGCAAACGCTGTGACCGCAAAAAGATATTAGAGGCGCGTGAAATGCCGCACATGCCGATTGACCTCTTCAAAGAAATAATCAATGATTTAAACACACTTGAGAATTTTAAGGCGCTAATCCTGCACAACTACGGCGAGCCATTCCTACATAAAGACATCTACGATATGCTCCTGTACACCAGACATAGCGCCCCTTTTATTAACACATATATCTCTACCAACGGCCTACTCATAGACAGCGAAGAGAAACAGCGCATCGTGGCCAACACGGTTGACCAGATAGTCTTCTCTATTGATGGCAGCTCCGAAGCCTCTTATATACAGTACCGGCAGGGGGGGAATTTTGAGAAAGCCTTTAACAATATGGCCGCCCTCGCGGCACAAAAGAGGCAGGTGGCGTCAGATATTGATATCATATGGCGGTATCTGCTGTTTCGCTGGAACGACTTCGACGAGGAGATGCAGAGGGCTGTGCAATTAAGCGAAGCGGCGGGGGTCAGACTATTCTGGCACATAACGACTAATCCACCCGGTGACCAGTCCGCCAAATACACAGTAGGGGACACAATTAACACGCCAAAGATTCAGGACAGACTGTGGCTTGAGCCGCCCTTTGGCGTATTAAACGTTAAGAGAAATGACTGTGACCCAAAAAAATGGGAGCGAATCGCAGCGTGCGGAGTGAGCGATTATTTTGCTCGCTACAAAAACGCAAATGCGCAGCCGGGTGCTCAGGCTGGTAGTATTGCCGGAAAAATTATCGCTATGCTTGGCTCCATATTAAACAAGAGGGGTTAGTTTAACCCCAAACTGTCGGCTTATCTGTCATGCCATCGCTTTTTGGCGTCTTCGTAAAAGAGGTCGAGTTCTTTACTCTGTGCCTCGGTGAGTTTCGTTTTCATTTCGGAGATAGCCGCCTCAATAATCCTCTCGGCCTCCGGCTGGTGCCTTTGTCTCAACTGTTTTAATTCTATGTGTGCCCTGTCCACAATAGGCTCTATATCCCGCAGTTGATCCTTCGTAAGATTTAGTTCACCCGATAGTTTCGATAAAATCAATCTCTTAAACGCCGGTGGCCCTTCGTGAAAGACTGCCTCCATCTTGTGTTTCGTGATAATACCGCCAATAACGGCACCCGCTAAGATTCCAGACAGAAATATCGCAAGGCACCCAGTGAAGACCTTCCAGTTTTTCATCTCTTAATACCTCCATAATCAGGTTTATAAAAACAACTGCAACGCGCTAATGCCGGAGGGGTCATCAACAAACACCCCGAAGGCGGCGTAACCGCCGTCACTGCCGGACAACACCGCGTACAGAGCGACCGTCAGGGCGCACGCGGCCGTTGCGGCGGCAAAAGGCCAGATAAATCTCTGGAGTTCATCTGCCTTTGTGGCGTGTACCGCTTTGACCCGCGCCATTACACCGTTATACCACTTTTCGTCTGGCGGCGTGACATGGCGCCCTCTTTGATGGCCTTCTCTGAGGGCTTCTTCTATTTTTGTTATCATGCCATTGTTGTTTTTCATTGTACGCCCTCCTTTAGTTTATTAAAATCTATGTGGCCCAGTATTTTTTTTCTAAGTTTAGTCCTTGCCCTATGTGCCCTGACCTTTACATTAACCATGCTGAGATTGAGCATTTGAGCCGCCTCCTTAACGCTGTAACCCTCAAGATATATCAACGTGACGGCCATTCTTTCAACAGGGGCAAGAGAACTCATTGCCCAGTTAATAATTTCTACGGTTTCCCTTTGCATCTGTGCATCCCTGAACCGCCCTACAGAGTCTTCATTGACAACCCTTTGGAACCACCGCTGGTGGTCATCAGTCAACGAACTCATCGTAAGTTCCCGTCTTTTATAGTGCGTCCTCCAGTAGTCATAGCAAGAGCGTACGGTAATGGTTCTAAGCCAGTACTTAAACTGGCCTTTCGCGTTAAAAGACGATAGGCCCTCAAAGGCATTGACAAACGTCTCCTGTGCGGCCTCGGAAACGGCCTCCTGAGGTACATACGAAGCGGCGATTTTGAATACATACGCGCTGTATTTCCTGACGATGGCCTCAAACTCATCGGTGTCTCCGGCTATGACGCGTCCGATTACCTCGTTATCCAGTGAATCTTCGCTCAGCGTATCGGGCATTGTATTTGATCCATCCCTATTATACTTGAAGTTAATGTAAAAGGGGCAAGGGTTTGCGCCTTGCCCCTCCATCTGAATAACTATCCGCCGTTATTGCTTATCCAAAGGTCAACGATGGAATGAATGTTCTGCATTTTGCTCTTGACGCGCGCGTACATATCTGTTCTGAACTGAGTTGCCGCGGCCAACTGTTCGGCACTCAGGACGCCCTGAACTTGTGCGGCGACCTGTGCCCTTAGCACGGCGAGTTCCTCTTCGGCTGCGGCCGCTGTCTTTGCCGCCTGACGCACCTTGCTCTCATCATACGCCGTACTGTGGATGGCGTCGCACAGGTTTTTCTTTGCCTCTGCCACGGTTGCAACACTACTTCCCATTGTCTGGCGATAGGACTTCAGTATTGCGGCTATCTGCTGCTTCTGCGAATCGCTGAGTTTCAGTCCGAGCATGAATTTCAGAAACGGTGCTTCGATGCCGTCCGTGGCTCCGGCAGCCGCAAATCCATACGCCTTGTTAACGTTTAATCCTCCAACAAACACCGTGGCACATAGGGCTGCAAAGAGAGCTACCGCCAAAAACCTTTTACCGTTTTTACACATCATACGTACTTCCTCCTTAAATTTTATTCTGGGAATCATCCAGTCAGGCTGGCCTTCTGTTCCCTTAACTACTAAGTCGCGCTTCAATTGCGAAAGGTTACACATTACTGGATATTGCTAAACTCAATAAGTTAAAATTGTAGAAATAATTTTTGGAGATAGAACCATGAAAAGGGTGTTGACTCTGGCGTTATTACTTGTTTTGCTGATGGCAGGAGCTGGCTCTGCCGAGGTTTATCTAAGCCGCTATGAGGCGGTGTTTGAGGCGGCTCAAAACAGCGCAGGGCAGTATGCCAACGTGCAGGTTGTGCTGCGGATTACCTACGCGGCTGACCAGCCTCTGACCGGCGGTTTTAAGTTTGTCGGCCCGGGGAAGATTTCAAATGTCATGGTGGCCGATAGCGACGGCGGACCTGTCGGCCTTAGTGTGGAGCAGTTAAAAGAGACTAAGATAAGCTATGATTTCCCGCGTGTTACATCGGGAAGTAAGACAATCGTTATCACCTTCATCATGGAAGACGCCATTGAAGACAGGCTGCTTTACAGCTCATTTGACTCCCAATGGGTTGGTAAATGGCAAATTCCCGTCAATAACGCGGTATATACGTTTATCTTTCCACCGGGGTTTGTTGACAACCAGATTGACACGAACTTCACGTCATTTAACAAGACGACGGCAGACGGCAGGCAGGCGATTCAAATAGTTCAGCCCCTGCTTGCCGAGACGGCGTTCAGCCTGAGAGTGAAACCTTCGTTTGGTGGACATTCATTTGGTTTTTTTGTGGTTCTGCTGGGCGCGGCACTGTTTTTAGTCCTGTACATAGTTATTAATATCAGGAATCTCCCTGATTGCTCACGGCTTGACACAAGAGAGATTACCCCGGCAGAGGTCGGATTCTTAAAGAAGGGGATAAAACACTCTATCTGTGTGGCGGTATTTGACTTGCTCCAATTAGGGCACTTAATAAAGACACCGCCAAATGAACTGCAAGCCCTGAAAGCTGACGACACGCTCTACGCGTATGAAACACTGCTCATGGGGTTTTTTAGTGGTCGGCGTACACTGAAGCATTTATTCCGGGATGATGAGCCAAAGCGAGGGTACAAGAAAGAGATGCTTAATGCCCTGACATGGAAGGGGCTGCTGAAAGACGCCCCTGCGGCGAGGGCGGCGGCGGGAAGGATTATATCGGCCTCAGTGCTTGCCGCGATAATTATGGCCGCCGCGTGGAAATTCTCACGGGTGGACAGTCTCTATTTGATGGTCTCTCTTATTGCCCCTGTGGTTGGCGCGGCGGTGGCTGTGGTGTTGTATACGCGCCGTCCCAAGTCTGGAAGGGCCAGGTATGCGTTAGAAAAATGGGAAAAGACGGTGGAAGACCATTCGTTTGTCGTACGGGCGGGCAATCCTATTATTAGTTATGGGGTAGCGATTTTAGGGCTTCAAATCCTTGCGGGGACGGTTTTCGAAGGAGACTTAGGCTATGCTTCGTACGCTCGTGTATTACAGGGCGGCTCATCGTCGGGGTGTTCAGGCTGCGGCAGCAGTGACTCCTCAGGCAGCGGTGGTGGTGACGGTGGTGGTGGCAGCGGCGGCTGCGGTGGTTGCGGCGGTGGCGGAGGCGATTAGGCCATTCTGAGAATATCGGGATTTGACGACTATTTTTACCTTCAATGGCACATCACAAACCGCTGCAACTTACGCTGCAGCCACTGCTATATGGGGGATAGTAAGCCTCAATCAGGCCGCGATGCCCTCATAAGCGTCATTGAAAAGTATGATGACTTCTTAAAACAAATGCGCCTAAGGGGCAGGATACAGATTACCGGAGGTGAGCCGCTCATGTCAGAGGACTTGTTTGTCCTTCTTGAGGAGGCTCGAAAAAGGAAGATGCCCACGAGGATTCTATCCAACGGCACACTGCTGAGCAGGGACAATGCGAGGATGCTGACAGAGACCAACTGCAGGATAGTGCAAATATCTCTGGACGGGGATAAAGAGACACATAATGCCATAAGAGGGGAGTTTGCCTACGAAAAGGCAATGGAAGGTGCGGCAATACTAAAAGAAGCAGGTATCGCCGTAACTATAATGATGACCCTGTCGGGGGCCAATCACACGCGGCTTAGATCTGTTTATGACGAGGCTATAGCCCTGAAGGTGGAGAGGTTTACGTTTTCGAGGCTTGTCCCCATAGGAAGGGGGGCGTCTTATCACGACGGCACGCTGTCTAAAGGCGAGGTGAAAGACCTGTTTCATTTGTGCCATAGGCTGAAGCTGGAAAATCGCGTGGAAATGCCGTTGAGAGACCCCCTGTGGGGTCCATATTTAAGACCGCGGGCGCGCCCCAGAGTTGTAAGCGGCTGCTCAATAGGATATAACGGCATTTGCATAGACAGCGATGGCTCAGTCTATCCATGCCGGAGGCTGCCGGTATTATTAGGCAATATAATGGTTGATGATTTCGTGAAGCTCTGGGAACACGAGATATTAAATTCACTGAGAGACAGGGACGCACTCACGGGCAAGTGCGGAGAATGCCGTTACAGATGGCAGTGCGGCGGCTGCAGGGCAGTTGCCTATGCAATGAACGGGGATTACTCAGGAGAAGACCCGCAGTGTTTTGTATAGCAACTATTGACTTGACGGCCCATTATATGTGATTATATATGCCAATTGGAGATGCCGTTCAATAAAAAGGAGGATTCAGAGTTATGTTCAACGGTAAAAAAACTATTGTCGGGGTAATGCTTATCGTGTGCGGGCTGATAGCCGGGCTTGTTATCGCGTCAAACTTTAACATACAAAACCAGTCGTCGGCTCAGGCTAAAGAAGTCTCGGCCCAAAGCAGGGATGTACTTGTACAACTAAGCAACGCAATGGCCGAAGTCGCTGATGTGGTCAAACCATCGGTGGTCAATATCTCCACCCAAAAAACAGTAGATACGAAGGATAACCAGATGGGGCGTTTCTTTGATGACCCTATGTTCAAGAAATTCTTCGGCGACGAATCCCCGTTTCACATGCCAAAAAAATATGAGTCCAGGGCACTCGGCTCAGGTGTTATCATAAAAGAAGACGGCTATATCGTCACCAACAGCCATGTCGTCAAAGATGTGGACGAGATAAAGGTTATTCTTGCGGACAAGACCGAATATAAGGGCAAAATAATCGGGGCTGACCCAAAGACCGATGTGGCGGTTATAAAGATTGACGCTCATAACTTGCCGGTAATCAAAATGGGCGACTCAAGCAAGATGAGAGTTGGTGAGATAGTCATAGCGGTTGGCAACCCCTTCGGCCTTAACCAGACCGTCACCATGGGCATTGTCAGCGCAGTGGGAAGGTCAGAGGTCGGTATCGCTGACTACGAAGATTTTATTCAAATTGACGCCCCAATCAATCCCGGAAACTCAGGCGGCGCCCTCGTTAACGCAAACGGCGAACTGGCAGGGATTAATACCGCTATCTTTTCAACCAGCGGCGGTTATCAGGGCATAGGCTTTGCTATCCCAAGCAGCATGGTCAAAAGCGTAATGGACAAACTAATTAAATCCGGCAAGGTAATTCGCGGCTGGCTGGGCGTAAATATTCAACCACTGACCCCCGAACTAGCCAAATCCTTCGGACTTAAAGAAAAAGATGGCGTCCTGATTGCGGATATAGTCGAAGGCGGCCCTGCCGAAAAGGCCGGCATAAAACGCGGTGACCTCATCGTCTCCTTTGACGGCAAAGACGCCTCCAACACGAGGCAACTGCGAAATCTCGTTGCCAATACCCCCCCCGGCGCGACTCTTGATCTCAAAGTTATCAGAGATGGGAAAGAAGTCGCGTTTAAAGTAAAAGTAGGAGAACTCCCCGATATTAAACAAGCGGCGGCTGAGACGCCATCGTCAACAGAATTCTCAAACAGACTCAAAGGCGTAAGCGTACAGGACTTAACGGCGTCTATTAGGGAGCGCTTTAACTTTCCCGCAAAAGTCTCCGGCGTTATCGTCACAAATATCGCCGACGACAGTGCCGCCTTTAATGTTCTCAAGCAAAGCGACATCATTCAGGAAGTCAATAGAAAGCGCGTCAATAATGTCAGAGAATATGATTCCATCGTCTCCGCCATCAAGGCAGAGGAAGATATTCTGCTGCTCGTCTATCGTGGAAGCGCCTATTCATATGTAACAATCACGGGTAAGAAATAATAACGAAGGAGGGGGAAGGGCACCGCCCTTCCCCCTCCACCCCCTTCCCGCTTAAGGGGATAATCCCCTTAAGAATCCGTACTTTTTAGGGGATTTGTACGGCTCGATTTGTATGGCTTATAGTTGTGGCTTTCTTTAACAAGCAATCAGGATAAATAGCGGCTAAAGCCGCATTTGCCTTGTCTCTTGCAGTCGCGTCTTTAAATACCCCGAAAACCGCACTGCCACTGCCGCTTAACATGGCCGCCACTGCGTCTTCTTTTAATAAGGCGTTTTCTATTTCATGGATTTTGGGAAATTTGTCTTTTAATATATCCTCTATGTCGTTTTTCATAAGGGCGCGTATACGCTCAAAATTGTATGACTCTAAGGCGGCTGTAAGACCATCTCTTAGCTCCGTGCGGGACGAGATGGGATTAAAGACCCTCCCATCGAATTGTCTGTATGCCCAGGCCGTGGATATCGAAAATGACGGCTTTACGAGTAAAAGATTGATGGTGGAATTCACCTTGTGAGGTACTACTATCTCGCCCCTGCCCTCTGCAAAGGCAAAATCGCCGTGAATGAAAAATGGTACGTCAGAGCCGATTTGGGCGGCAATAGACGACAAGCCACTTATTGTAAAAATATTGCCAAACAGCCTGTTCAGGCCAATTAACGTATGCGCGGCGTCTGAACTGCCTCCACCAAGCCCCGCCTCAGCCGGAATTTCCTTCTTTAATGTGATTCGTGCGCGATTAGTCAGGGCATTTAACTCCTTACGGGCAAAAAAGGCCGTCGCTGCCTTGTAGACGAGGTTTTCCGTTACTGGTATGGGGATATCAGATATTAGCTCAAATGTGTCTGAAGGCTCAATAATAAGTGTGTCATACAACGATGCGGCCTGCATTGCCGAGTAGATTTCATGATACCCGTCTGCCCTCTTTCCTGTCACGCGCAGAAACCAGTTTATTTTTGCCGGGGCTGACAAGGTAATCAATGGGGACTCACCGCCTGGTTTTATTTATTTTCTCCTCAACCCGTTCCTTCAGACCGCGCTCGTCTTTAAAAAACTTTATTGACTTCTGCCATGCCTGCACTGCCTTGTCCGGCATGTTCAGCTTGATGTATATATCGCCAAGGTGCTCATATATCACCGCATCATCCTTCATCAAAACAATTGCCCTTTCTACTTCCTTTAAGGCCTCGTTATATAAACCCTTCTTAAAATACACCCACCCCAAGCTGTCTATGAAGGCACCGCTGTCAGGTTTAAGCACCAATGCCCGCTTGACCAGGTCGTTGGCTTCGTCCAGATTTATCCCTTTCTCCGCATACGAATACCCAAGGTAGTTCAATGTCTCGGAGTTCTTTGGATTTATCGCTATGGCCTTTTTTAATACCGCAACCATTTCGTCAAAATTATTCTCCTTTTCACATACAACAGCAAGGTCTAACAGGAGCTCGTCGCTTTCAGGAAATTTGGCTATTCCACGTTTCAACACCTCTTTTGCCCTGCCATAATCGCCCGCGCTTAAATACGTAATTGCAGGATATCTGAAAAAATCAGGCTTGCTGCTGTCATAACTCAATATTTCTTCATAATACTTTGCAGCCGCGCTGTAATCCTTTAATTCGTTATTTATATAACCCAGCCTCAAAAATGCCTTTGTGTTTTCAGGGTCTATGTTGACTATCTGCTTTAACTCCTCAATGGCCTCAGGATATTTCTTCATGGCCTCGTAACATAAGGACAGGTAGTATCTTGACATGATGTTGCCGGGCACTGTGGATTTGACTATCATAAACTCCTCAATGGCCTTATTGTAGTCATCCGCGTCAAGATATAGTTGCCCTATTTTGAAGTGTATCTCAAGATTTTCAGGAATTTCCTTGCTTAACTCCCTGAGTTCCTTGATGGCCTTGCCGAAGTCCTTGTCCTGTATATAGACACGGGAGAGCATATCGCGCGCCTTTACGTTTTGCGGGTTTATCTCAATGGCACTTTTATAGAACTGTGCCGCCTTGTCAAGGTTTTTCTTCTTTTCCTCTATTATCCCCATATATACATAGGCGTTGTCCAGCGATGGATCAACTTGTATCGCCTTCATTATATGTTTTTCGGCGTTTTCTGTATCTCCCATCTCAAGATATATAACCCCTATGTAGTAGTTCCCCATGGTGTTGCTATCGTCACTATTAACATATATGTTTAACACCCTCAGCGCGTTAGTATAGTCCTTTTGAGATAAATACATGGCGCCTAAAAATACGAACGCAGACATGTCAGTGGGTGCAAGGCGTATTACCTTTTCGTATATCTCTACGGCTTCCCTGATTCTTTTTTGTGAGTTATAGAGTTCGCCAAGGAGTTTTAGCGCCAGCACATACTCAGGATTTCCTTTGACAATCTCAGCGGCACTTTTTACAGCTTCCTCTATCTTGCCCTGCCTGACATAGATTTGGGCAATCTGTAATCTTAAATATGGAGAATTCGGGTCATCCTTTAATGCCAGCCGGTACTCCTTCATGGCCTTATCCCAATCGGCGTCAACCTCTGCGATGGCTCCAAGCATAAAGTGGTACTCAGAGTCTTTGGCATCCGCATCTGCAGCCTTAGGTGTGGGCGGCCTTTTCCCCTCACCGGCAACCTGAAGGGATTCCTTTGTCTCTGGTTTTGTTTTGGTTTTTATTTTTGGTTTCGCGTTGGGGTTTGCTTCGGGTTTCGCCGCAGCGACCTTTGCTGCCTCTGCCATGGTTTGGTTATCGGTTGCCATTGCAGTGTGGGCAACCGGCTCGGTCAGCGCCGCTGGTGCCGCGCTTTCCCGCGTCTCAGTCTGGCTGCCCTTTGCCCCAAAGGCACACCCCGACTGCACAACAACCATCGCGGCTAATATACAGTAGGCCGTTATTACAAAAAAGACTTTCATCGCACTCATCTTGCCGTTCATGGTGAAAGGGGGGCACTTAACCCCCCTCAACCGGATTCCTCTTAACATGAACCCTTACACTTACACGTCAAAGCTGCCTTCCTCGTCAGTTTCCTTATGGTCATATTTCCACCTCCTGTTATGTTTTAATCTCTCACAGGGTGTCAATCACTCACCCCTACTGCTTTACCCTTGCCCTATCTGAAATTATAACATAGATGTCAATATAAAATGGAGTGGCATTTAAATAAATCTTTCCCAAATGGGTCGCCAAGGGCTGCCGCCCTGTATCTGCAACCACCTCTGCATGTCTCTATCTCCGCGCAGTCACACTTAAGTTTGCTGAGGGGCAGTGGCTCAATCCGGCCCCAGCAGTGTTGAAGGCCGTCCTCTGCCGTACCTGCCGGTGTGTCGGCGTAGTACAGGCATTTAGAGGCGACTCCGTCTGCGGATATGGACATCAGATGTGCCCCGCAGGCCCATCCCCCCTCATCGCTACCGCAATGAATGCCGCCGCCATGGGAAAAACCATATGATAAAAGTTTACCCACCGATTCAGGCGGCAGGCACAGAGATTTGTTTCTCAGCAGGCTGCCCTTTGGCACCGGCACATCCACCGTCCAGTCCTTTATGTTCATATTGATGAACATCTCTTCCATCGCGGCGAACTCTCCCATATTTTCTGAATGTATCGTTGTGGCCACAGACACATCGAACCCCACCTCCTGCGCCCGTTTTACGGCTTGAATTGCCTTATTGTACTGGCCCTCACCGCGCACGGCGTCGTGGCCCGCGGCAAGTCCATCTATGCTTATCTGTATCTCGTCCACATTCAGGCATTTTAGCAGCTCATCGGTCAGCAGTACACCGTTTGTGAGGAGGATTTTTCTCAGGGCAAACTCTGGAAGCCTCCTGTTAAGTCCGGCAAAATCGGGATACATCAGGGGTTCGCCGCCTGTCAATAGCAGCCGCAGCCCCTGCATGGCCTCAAAGTCTTTTAAAACCCGCACAACGGTATCCAGCGGCAGATGTACCGCACGGCTATCCCCGACGAAACAATGTCGGCATTTCAGATTACACGCGGCGGTCAATTGCAGCTCAAGATATCTTAGTGATGGTATAGGGGATTGATTATCAGGGGGCCGCGCCACCAGGACAGGCGTAGTTGTAATAAGCCCCTCTTCGACGCAGTAAGAGACAAAAGCGCTGTCACCATCCCGGGCGCCGACACCGCAGCCACCAGCCTGTTTTAAGAAATCAAAGGCCGCGCTGTCAAGTTCATATAGTTCGTCTTTACCGGCATCATAGACACACGGGGTCTCTAAACGCTTTAAAAAGCATCTCTCGCTGAGGTAGTATTTAGTGCCATCAGAAGGCTTAGTTTCCATAAGTCAGCGTAAGTTTACTATATTTTGCCCGCGTTTGAAAAGAGCGCGAATTGCCTCACGAAAAAACTACACGAAGGGTCTGGCTTGACACGAATATGGGTAGTGTCTCAGTTTGGAAAAACCACTAAAAAAGTTGGCTGTCAATCTCTGCTGTTTAATTTATTATTTAGCCAGTCGTATACTGCTTTTTGCTCATCTATGCCAGCCCGTCTAATCTGCGTTAGCAACCAAATAAGACTAGGCTTCTCTGTTGTAATATTTTTTGCTCCTTGATTACATGTTGAACATAAGGCACGTAAATCCATTGCGGTCAAGAACCATAGCCCGTAATCGGGCATTAATCAGAGGTGAAACGGTAACACCCGCTTTCTCTGGTGGTTTTTCTCGCAACAAATATTGCCCTGGTTTTAAGTCAGCACTATCATGGTTTGAAAGAATCGGCCAGCCTTCTTGTTCACGCAATTCTCTCAATCGGCGGCCATATTGACCTGCACCTCCTGATGCTGCTTGTATTTCGTGTGATTCAATAACTCTACCAACATTGGCAAGAAGGAATTTGCGTATTTTTTCTTTGGAGCCTATCCTTGCCATTATGCTTGCAACCGTATTGCTTGACGAGCCGATAGACAATTATAAATCTGTGTAGCCACTGCACAAGCGACAGGTGGCGGGAAGGCATTGCCTATTTGACGGTAAGCCTGTGTTTTTTTGCCATAAAATACCCAGTCATCAGGGAATCCCTGAATCCGTGCCACCATAGGTAAAGTTAATCGTGGCATACCTACAAAATTAGTGTCAGGTGGTAAATCCGCAATACCAAGCCCATCAATCCCTAAAGCAGCCCACGCCTTCCTTGCACGTGTGGGGCCTAAATCGGGGCCGCCGTGCTTCTTTGAACCACCAACAACAGTAGGTGCTATTTCGTTCGCTTTATCACGCAATAATGAAGCACCGCGCCATGATTTCGAAGCCATAATGTCATAGATTGTCTCGCCAACAGATAATGGTTTTTGTTTGTAAGGCATAGGCCATTCAAACAAATCTGAATATTGATTAAGAATTGCAACAAAAACAACACGGGGACGCAGCTGTGGTACACCAAAATCTGAGGCATTTAACAATTTCCAATCAGTTTTATATCCGAGTTTTGAGATTTGCCCGGAAATATATAGACGGTAATCCTCAAAGATAGAATCAAGGATACCTCTGACATTTTCAATCATTATAGCGCGTGGACGGATTTTGTCAATCAACCGAATAGCCGCAGGGAATAAATTACGCTCGTCAGATGTGCCAAGTTGTTTTCCTGCTTTAGAAAATGGCGGACAAGGCAACCCACCAGCAAGAAGGTCAATCCCTTTAAATGGAGAACCATCAAATGTCTCAATATCTTGTTCAAAAACTTGCCAATGTGGACGATTTAATCTAAGAGTGTTACAACAGTGTGGGTCAATTTCTACAAGCCCCTTATGTACAAAGCCAGCACGTTCTATTCCAATTGCCTGCCCACCACCAGCACACAACTCCAAAGACGTAAGCCCTTTCCCTTTAATCATGTATGGATTATATCGAAATATATAGAGAAAGTCAATAAAGCGAGGTAAAAAATTCAAACTGAGACACTACCCAAATCCGGCTAAACTTGACAAACAGGCCAGCTTAGTTATAGCCTTATAAAGGGGCTGGGAATCGCAGACTGAATCTGCCGATACTTTGTTATAATAGGACAGACTAGGAATATGGCGTATGTTGTTCTAAGAAAAGACCGCTTCGACGACTTCGTCAGTGCGTTGTCCGCACAGAGGAAGGTCATGGCGCCCGTCTCAAGGGGGTACAACCAGTTTGAGTTTGACGAGGTTCACTCCGGCAGAGAGATTGCCCTGAGTTATATTCCTACAATATTACCCCCAAAAAAATACTTCATGCCCCAGCGCGAGACCCTCATACAGTTCAACTCTGACTCCGCGGAGGCGGTCGTTGATTTCTATAACATGGTCATATTGGGTGTGCACACGTGCGACCTTGCCGGCATTCAGTGTCTCAATATGGTCTTCTCTGAGCGCCCTAAGGACTATAACTACCTCGTCAGAAAGAACAATATCACCATTATCGGCCTTGAGTGCAATGATTACTGCGACAAATATGCAAGTTGCACGCTGATGAGTGCTGAGCTGCCTAATGGCGGCTACGATTTGTTCATCACCGAATTTGACGAATATCTGTTGTTTCATGTATCCACACAAACCGGAGAGGATATTATTAATAGTGTCGGTATCTTTGAACCCGCAAACGCCTCCCACATGTCGCGGCTTGCAGGGTACCGCAGACAAAAGAGGTCTATATTCAACAAAGAACTGCCTGTTGATTCTAAAGATATTGCGGCATTGTTTGACAAAAGTTTCAACAGCAGGGTGTGGGATGGGCTTAATGAGCGGTGTCTTGCGTGCGGAAATTGTACCAACGTATGTCCGACATGCTATTGTTTTGACGTTATAGATGAGCCTGCACTTGATTTAACTACCGGACGGCGGTATCGCAGGTGGGATTCCTGCCAGCTTGAGCCGTTTGCGCGGGTCGCCGGCGGCGCTAATTTCAGAGAAAGCCGCGGACATAGACAAAGACACAGATATTATCGTAAATTCAGCTATCCTGTCAGAAAATTCTTTAGATATTTTTGCACCGGATGTGGCCGCTGCAGCCGCGCCTGTATGGCAAACATTGTGCTGAAAGATGTGCTCAGAGACTTATTAAGGGAACACCAATGAACAGGCAGATACTCAACAGTTCCCACTTCAGTGTGGAAAGAGGGGTTATCGTTAAGGCGAGGGAACTTTCTCCTCATGATAAATTATTTGAAATAGCCCTGCCAGAGGGGAAAAGACTTCATCACGACCCGGGACAGTTCGTTGAGGTTTCTGTCTTTGGAGCCGGTGAAGCGCCGATTTCAGTGTGTTCATCGCCTACACAGGGCGACACCTTCGATCTATGTATAAGAGATGTAGGCCGGGTAACACATACGATACACACCCTCAGGGAAGGCGACACATTAGGGGTTCGCGGGCCGTTTGGGCGTGGGTTTCCTGTAAGACTTTTTGAGGGCAATGACCTTGTACTAATAGCCGGTGGGCTTGGAATTGTCCCTCTTCGCTCCCTTGTCCAGTATGTCATAAGCAACCGCAGGGATTTCGGTAAGGTTTCCATATTGCTTGGCTGCAAGACGCCCGAAGATGTGCTCTTTGGAGACGAAATCGAGCAGTGGAATAAGAGAATTGACGTACATTTTGTGTGCACAGTGGATAAGGCCGACCCCGAGTGGTGCGGCCATGTCGGGGTCATAACATCACTTATCCCCGAAGAGATGCTCATTCCTGAAAGGACCTTCGCAGTTATCGTAGGGCCGCCTGTGATGTATAAATACGTTATCGGTGAACTTTTGAAAAAACACATCCCTGACAGACAAATAATCGTATCCCTTGAAAGGCACATGAAGTGCGGGATGGGCAGGTGTGGCCACTGTCAGATTGAAAATCTCTACTGCTGCTGCGACGGGCCGGTATTTCATTACGACGAAATAAAACACATTGAGGAGGCGATTTAAATGGCAAGGCCAAAGGCGGCGTTTTTTGATTTTTCGTGCTGTGAGGGCTGCCAATTGCAGATAGCCAACTTTGGAGAGTCTCTGCTTGACATATTGAATGTAATAGAGGTGGTCGAATTTCGTGAAATAATGTCGGAGAAATATGACGGTACCCTTGACGTGGCAATCATAGAAGGCAGCATAAACACGCCGCGCGCGGTCGAGAGGATAAAGGCCATCAGGGCGAGGTCTAAGACGCTCGTTGCCATCGGGGCATGTGCGACTACAGGCGGCGTAAATGGTATTAAAAACGTATTTCCTTTAGATGAAATTGCCGGATATGTCTATGGTGGCAATTTCAGAGACTATGAGACGATTCAGACGATGGCGGTGCATCAGGTTGTCAGGGTGGATTATTTTGTCCATGGCTGCCCAATCTACCCACCTGAGTTTGTGGCGGTTCTGAAGGCGCTGCTTATGGCAATACCGTACGATGTGCCCGATTATCCGGTGTGCGTGGAGTGTAAGCTCAATGGAAACGTCTGCATGTACGACAGGGGTGTGTCGTGTCTTGGCCCGGTTACAAGGGCGGGATGCAATTCGTGGTGCATAAATAACGATAACATTTGCTACGGCTGCCGCGGCATGGTAAGCAATCCAAATGAAACAGGGGCAATTGACGTTATCAAACAATATGGACTGTCAATTGAGAGAATTGTAAATAAACTGGAGATGTACAACAAGTGCAGGGAGCTGAACCCTCATGGGTGAAAATATTAAGATAAACATCCAACACCTAACCCGTGTCGAGGGACACGGCAACATCGTAGTTGACCTCAAAGACGGCGCTATCATAAAGTGTAATCTTGAGATAGTTGAGGCGCCGAGGTTTTTTGAGGGAATGCTCAGGGGGCGGTCAATATTTGAGGCCCAGCACCTGACAAGCCGCATCTGCGGAATTTGCGCCTGCGGCCACACGCTTGCCTCAATACAGGCGGCGGAGGACGCACTGGGACTGACACCGTCAGACCAGACAATAAAACTCCGAAAACTCCTTCTGCACATGGAGCTGCTTGACAGCCACATCCTGCACATTTATCTGCTTGCCCTGCCTGACCTTCTCGGCGTCCGGAGTTTTATGCCCCTCATCGCAACCCACAACGACGTGGTAAGAAGGGCGCTGCGGCTAAAGAAGGCCTGTAACGACGTATGTAATATTCTCGTAGGTCGGCACGTTCATCCCATCAGGGCGACAATCGGTGGATTTACAAAACTCCCCTCAGAAAATGACCTTGATACGATGCTCAATAACTTGTCAAACCTGCATGAGGATTTGGACGAGACAGTTGAGCTGATTTCGAAGCTGCAATTCCCTCAATTTCAACGCGACTCACAGTACGTAGCCCTCGTGTCAGACGATGGCGAGTATCCCCTGCTGAGCGGTGATGTAGGCTCTACACGCGGCGTGAGGATTAATAAAAGTGAATACAAAAAGATAACTAATGAATACATGGTGCCTCATTCAAGCGCCAAATTTACGAATCTTAACGGTGAGCCATACGCGGTAGGCGCCCTTGCAAGACTGAACATGAACTGCCGGAAACTCCATTCAAAGGCTGTGGAGGCGGCAAAGAAGTTAAATCTATCCAATGGCGGCAACAACCCATTTTTAAATACAGCGGCGCAGACGGTGGAATGTGTCCATTGCCTGAACGACGCGATTGGGATTTTAGAAGCTCTGAAAACCTCCGGAATAGACTACAAGGAGGAAATATTGGTGGGGGCGAATGAGACATCGGCCATAGCCGTCAAGGCGGGCAGAGGGGTTGGGGCGGTTGAGGTGCCGCGCGGTGTGCTCTTCCACGCATACGAGATAGACGAGGAAGGCAGGATACTAAATGCCGACATCATAGTGCCAACCAGCCAAAACATTGCAAACATAGAGGGGGACATGAGAGCCATTATACCCGGCATAAAGCACAAAAGCGAGGAGGAAATAACCCTTGCCCTTGAGATGTTAGTCCGGGCATATGACCCGTGCATATCGTGTTCGGCCCATTTCCTTGACGTCAGGTTTGTTGACTGACGAGGTAAGAGACGCCCTCAGGCCGGCCCAAATCGGCAAGACCGTAGTGTTGGGCGTGGGCAACACAATGCGTTCAGACGACGGCGTCGGCCCTTATGTTGTCAACCGGCTGGCTTCGATAGCTCAGGTGTCGCTGTCAGGCACTGTGTTTATAGACGCTGGCAGCGCACCGGAGGACTTCGTAGAGGACATAATCGCCATCAGGCCGTCTAAAATAGTCATAATAGACGGGGCTGACTTTGGCGGGTATGCCGGTGAGTTGCGCTTAATAGCTGAGGAGAATATCCCATCCTCTACACTGACAACTCACTCGTTTCCCCTGAGTATTACAACTCGGCTGATTGCAACAGAGACCGGCTGCAAGGTCTTCTTTATTGGCATTCAGGTAAAATCAACGGCCTTTGGAGAGAGTATCTCAAAAGAGATTTGCAGCGGGGCGGACAGTATCGTTGATTTCATAACTAAGGAAGCCTTGCGGGGAGCCGATTATGACTGACCCCTCCCTATCCCGTATTTCTTCACCTTATATCCTATCTGCCTGGGTGTAATGCCCAGTAATTTTGCCGCCTTGGCGTAAATCCAATCGGTTGTTTTCAGGGCGTCAATGATGCCCTCTTTTTCGGCCTGATTGAGCGGCGTAATCTTATGGCCTTGTATATGGCTGGCCGCGGTTCTTATATTTAACGGCAAATCCCGCGGTTGTACCATTTTCCCCGGCGACATGATGACGAGGCGTTCTATCGTGTTTTCGAGTTCCCTGATGTTGCCCGGCCACCAGTACTCTGCCATAGAGTTCATTACCTCCGGCGATATTTCCACACTTGTTGAATTTTCCTTGTTGAATTTAGCCAGAAAAAAGGCAATCAACTCGTCCATGTCTTCCTTCCTCTGCCTCAGCGGGGGAAGGAACATCGGCACTACGTTGAGCCTGTAGTAGAGGTCTTCTCTAAACCCACCCTCTCCAACCAATCGGACGAGGTCTTTGGCCGTAGCGGCAATTACCCTTACATCAACCTTTATCGTTCTTTCTGAACCTACCCTTTCAAACTCCCTTTCCTGTATAACGCGGAGAATTTTGGGCTGAAGCCCAAGGGACAAGTCCCCGATCTCATCAAGAAAGATAGTGCCCCTGTGGGCAAGTTCAAACCTGCCCCTTCTCACCCCCGCAGCACCGGTGAAAGCACCCTTTTCATGGCCAAATAACTCTGTCTCCAAAAGGCCTTCCGGTATTGACGCGCAGTTTAGTTTTATAAAAGGTTGCTTTGCCCGAGGGCTCATATAGTGGACGGCCTTTGCAATAAGCTCCTTGCCCGTGCCGCTTTCCCCTGTTATCATCACGGTTGCCCTTGAGCCTGCAACCCTGTGGACGGCCTCAAACACCTCCTGCATTATTGAGGATTTTCCAATCACGTTTTCTATCCGGTATCTGCTCTTGAGTTCCACTTTCAGCGTATCGCGCTCGGCTATCAACCCCTGCACTTCCTGTTCCACCTGTCGGCTGAGTTTTATGTGTTGGGCTATCAGCGAGGCGATTATCTTCAGTAGCCTGAGGTCAACGTCGAAAGAGGCCGTGGCATCCGCAAACAGCCTGTCAACGCTCAATACCCCAAGCACATCCCTTTTAAACATAATCGGCACGCACAAAAATGCGATGTTATTTTTACTAATATCCTTTCTTGAGCCTGTCCTGTTTAAGAACACAGGTTCGTCTCCAATGTTCGGCACCACTATGGGATAGCCGGACTTTGCCACTTGCCCGATGATTCCCTCGCCCAGTTTATATCTGCCCAACTGAAGCTCTTCTATTGTAAGGCCGTGGGCGGCCTTGATGATGACCTCGCCTCCTTCCACAAGGGCTACCGTGGCGCGTTGCATGTCAAGGAAATCGGAAAGCGCCTTCATTGCCCCTTTAAGCGTCTTATTTAAATCAAGGGAGGCACCTAGTAGCTTGCTTATCTCGTATAGTGTTGTCAGTTGCTGT
Organism: Nitrospirota bacterium; assembly: GCA_015233685.1. GTDB lineage: Bacteria > Nitrospirota > Thermodesulfovibrionia > Thermodesulfovibrionales > Magnetobacteriaceae > Magnetominusculus > Magnetominusculus dajiuhuensis. The sequence goes on from JADFXF010000004.1 coordinate 47,890, forward strand.
GAATGTCTGTCCATTTAGAGCAGCCCCCTGTCGGAAAAACTCAAAAAAGAGTGTTTTGTGACAATTAAATGGTCGTGAATGGCAATCCCAAGCCCCGCTGCGGTCTCCTGTATGCTCTGCGTGAGGCTTAAGTCATAGCCTGACGGCTCTGTGGAGCCAGCCGGGTGGTTATGTACCAGAATCAGCGCGCTTGCCTTATGTTTCAGGGCGTTTTCGAATATCTTTCTTGGATACACGGTGAGGCGGTTGACGATTCCATCTCCCATTACCTCCTCGGCTACTATTTCGTTAATCGTGTTGAGATAAAGTACAAGAAATTGCTCATTTGCGTTTGAGCCGATGGAAGTCCTCAGGTAGTCAATTATATCTTCCGGGCTATTTATCGCCTTTCTTTTGATTTGTTTTTGCCTTAGATATATGGTACCGAGGTCTTTGACAAGTTTAATCAGCGTGGCAGATTGAAGGCCTATGCCTTCGACTTCCATCAGTGTCTCTTTGTCGGCGTCGAGGATGTTTTGGATGCTGCCGAGTCGGCGTAACAGCCGCTTGGCCTCCGGCTTGACGTCTTTTTGAGTACGGGCAAAGGTCAGAAGAAGCTCAAGCATCTCGTATTCGGCCAGCGAATTCGCCCCTTTCTCTACATACCTCTGCCTCAGTCGCCCGCGATGCCCCGCGTGATGAGGTTTGCCGGATTTACCGTTATTGGGTTTAATATCCATTTTTCGTTGTGGCCTTCGTTGTGGCCGGGTGTCGCTTAGGCCGGTTTTGAAACTCTGTGCCGTTTACCGACTGCCGCCCACATAAAGGTAACATATTTTCACGTAACTTATCAATAAAATCGTTTGTCGCTGCATTTGATATGAATATAGCGGCGGCACTACCGGCTTTTCCTGGCATTAGAAGCCGTCAAAATATCCTGTTTCAATTACTGAATTCTTTTTTAGTTGCGGACAATACCGCTACTATGATACTATCTACGTTTACTATGCAAAGAGACATTGGCAATGAAGACGAACTACAGGGCGCTCTTACAGAGAACCGGTATCTGAAAGATACGATAGAGGCGATGCGCAAACAACTCGAATTCTGCCACTTTGACAAAGAGGACTCTATCAGAAGGGCGGCCGTGGCGGCCAATGCGGAAATCTCGCAGCTTCAGGCCACCATAGTTGAGCTGAGAAAGGAACTCCAGCGCGTGGGCAGGGAAAAGGAGGCGGAGGTTCAGAAAACTGCCGCCACGATGACCGACGAGGCAAATCAGATTAAGGCGATAGTTGCTGGTATGCGCCGTGAGATGGAGGCAATGTCCTTTGAGTTTGACAAACGCCTTGATAATGAGCGCGCTGCCCATCGGGCCGAAATCAAACAGTTGCACAAGACTATTCAGGTACTCAGAGAGGAATTAGAGGTCAAACACACATAGATATGAAAAAGAATACTGACAATCCCGCAGCCACCCCGGACACTATGCAGGGCAAGCTCCATGAGCTTGAACAGGGCCTTAAGCAGGCGGAGATGCTGCTCAGCATATCAAACAAGCTGGCCGCAATAGACTCAATGGATGGGATTTTGGAAGTATTTGTTAATATGGCCATCTATGAGCTTTCAGCCGAGCGCGGCTCTATTTTCCTCAATGACAGGGGCACGGGGGAGCTGTACTCCATTGTAGCCCAGGGCGGTTTTAAACGCCAGATTCGCTTTCTCAACACGAGTGGTATCGCTGGCGATGTCTTTAAAATGGCCAAGGGCGTCATTGTCAACGACGCATACAAGGATAAACGTTTTAATCGGGAAATAGACCAGCAGACGGGCTATAAGACCAGGAACATGGTCTGCGTCCCGATAGTTACGGGAAAGTCTGATGTGCTTGGCGTTGTGCAGGTTCTCAATAAACAAGCGGGTAAGTTTACCACTGATGACATGAATCTCCTTGAGGCAATGACAACTCAGGCGGCAATAGTGCTGCAAACCGCCCAGTTTGTGGAGCAGATGCAGTGCTCACGCGCCCAGGAGCTGGAGTTTCTTGACATAGTGGCAGACATCACGTCGGAGATTGAGTTGAGCACGCTGCTTCAGAAGGTGATGTCCGAGGCCACAAAAATGCTCCATGCCGAACGCTCCACGCTCTTTATCAACGACGCCAAGACCAATGAGTTATGGTCAATGGTCGGCGAGGGTATTGACGCCACGCAGATACGCTTCCCCAATCATTTAGGGATTGCGGGGGCGGTCTTTTCAAGCGGCAAGTCGGTGAACATACCCTATGCGTATGCTGATTTGCGTTTTAATCCGGCGTTTGATTATAAGACGGGATTTTTCACGCGCTCTATACTCTGCACCCCTGTGGCAAACAAGCAGGGCAAGGTAATAGGCGTCACACAGGTGCTGAACAAGCGCGGCGGCCCGTTTACCGATGAGGATGAGTCCCGGCTGAAGGCCTTTACCGCACAGATCTCTATTGCCCTTGAAAACGCAAAGCTCTTTAATGACATTCAAAACATGAAAAATTATAATGAAAGTATGCTCCAGAGTATGAGTAACGGGGTTATTACGCTTGATGAGGAAGGAAAGATAATCACATGCAACGCATCAGGGCTGCGCATATTAAAGACAGACATAGACCAGATAATCGGCAAAGAGACAGGCATTTTTTTCACAGGACAAAACTCATGGATTCTTGACAAGGTAAGACAGGTTGAGCAGACGCGAAGCGCCGAGATAACTATGGACGCCGTGCTCATTTTTAACGGGGAGAGTGTGTCGGCCAACGTGACGGTGCTGCCGCTGGTAAGTGACGAAAAGAAGAAGCTCGGAAATATGATAATACTGGAGGACATCTCCGGCGAGAAGCGTATGAAATCCACAATGTCGCGCTATATGGACCCGGCGCTGGCTGATCAGCTCCTCGCCGGGGGCGACGACATCTTAGGCGGCAAGAGCACGCTGGCCACGGTGTTATTTTCTGACATACGCGGCTTCACCACCTTTACCGAGGAGCTTGGGGCGCACGGCACAGTAAGTCTGCTCAATGAGTATTTCACCCTGATGATGGAATGTATTCAGGCCGAAGGCGGGATGTTGGATAAGTTCATAGGCGACGCCATAATGGCGGGCTTTGGCATCCCTATCCCGTATGACGATAACGAGGACAGGGCGCTGCGCTGCGCCATTGAGATGATCAAGTCCCTGTGGCAGTGGAATATCAAACGCGTCGCCGACAAGAAGAAACCTATTGACATAGGCATTGGCCTCAACACTGACACCGTGGTATCGGGAAATATCGGTTCACCAAAGAGAATGGATTTTACGATGATAGGAGACGGTGTCAATCTGGCGTCAAGGCTTGAGTCGGCGTGTAAGCAGTATGGAACGAGGATTCTCATCTCCGAAAATACGTACCACAAACTGCGCGGCATATATCAGGTGCGGGATATTGATGATGTCATAGTGAAGGGAAAGACGAGGGCAGTGAGGATATATGAGGTACTGGATTACCATACTGAGGAGACATTTCCGCGCCTCATGGAGGTAGCGGGATATTTCAGAGAGGGGCGCAAGGCATACCAGTCAGGAGACTGGGACCACTCGGCAAAACTATTCAGGGAATCGCTGAAGCTGCACCCTGCGGACAAACTTTCACAAATCTATGTCGAACGCTGTGAACAACTCCAAGCCGCCCCGCCAACAACATGGAACGGCGTCTGGAAGATGACCTCGAAGTAGGCTTTAATTTGTTTGCCGCCACGTCAGAAGCAAGGTTGAGAGGGATGATGCGAAAGGATAAGTATGATGTCCCCGTGATATTTGACCTCATTCAGTAGATTGTGTACCCGTTTAGTTTTTATATACCTCGCTTCGGTGTCTTACCGCATAAATAGTAATGGATTGTTGAGAATGTTCTAAAGAATACACAACTCGCCAGTTTCCAATCCTGAGTTTGTATTTCCCTTTGAATTGTCCCTTTAGCGGCACATGGAGCGTGAATTCGACATTTTCGGAAAGCCAGAATATTTTGTCTGCAATATTCTGGGCTACAGATTTATCTATTCGTGACATGTCATCTTCCGCGTGAGGTGTAATACTATTTCTAATACTAATATGCAATAATACACTTATCAAGAAGGAGGTAAGTGTATGGCAAGACGATCAGGAGGTAGGGAGCAATTGGAGCAGGCAAAAAAGGTACTGTCAAAGGCACGTACTGTAGGAGAGTTGAAGCAAGCGCAAGCAGTGATATTGCCACTGGAATACGGGTTTTCGATAGAGCAAACAGCATCGGTAATAGGAGTGTCGAAAGGTTGGGCAT
>JADFXF010000050.1 GCA_015233685.1 Nitrospirota bacterium
GAAATTGCAAAGAGGTTCAGGATGCACTATAAAACCCCTTTTACGATGTACAGATGATGATGAGGAATATTCTTGTCATCAGGTGTACCAACCTCCAGCACCTCGACAAGGTTTTTGAGACGCTGAGGGCCAAATTCCCGGACGCAAAGACCACCTTGCTGACACACCGCCACGGGGCGGCTCAGGCGGCTTCTTACACAGAGGCAGTCGTCGTCTATCCTTATACAAAAAACTACGGGGTTTTCAGGGGCATGAAATCGCTCAGCGAAATGAATTTCGACGCCGTGGTCATACCAGTTGGAAACGTGAGCGGCTCCGGCTTTTTAAACGTCTTTCTGTTTACGCTGACAATCAAAGCGGCATTACGTTTTACGTGTAACTCGGCGCTTGAACTAAAACCCCTGCCAAAGAGGAAAATCATAGCCCTGCTGCTTAGAAACATCCTATACACCACGACATCGGCCATGCTGACGGTCGTGGCCAGCGCCGTTTTGCTGGTTGGCTGGCCTGTGTTTGCCCTTTTGACAAAGGGCGATAAGAGACGTTGAATCAAGTTGAAAATTTACGCGTACATTTATAGGAATATTTTGTTTATTTCGGCCATTGCGGTGGCCGCCGCCCTTAGGTTTTATCAAATAACCTATCAGGTAATCGCAGACGATGAATGGCATTCATTACATAAAATCTTTAGCTTAACAATGGCTGGTATCCTATCAAATCCGGGGGAAACGACTGACAGCGTTCCATTGACGGTGTTCTATAAGTTCATGCTTGACCACGTAATACTATCAGAGTGGGTCATGCAGGGGCCATCGCTGCTTTTCGGTATGCTTACGGTTATTGTGCTGCCGATTGCGGCACGATCAGTTGTAGGACGCAGCGCAAGTCTCGTCTTTGCGTGGCTTATAGCGATTTCACCCCTGCTGATTTTCTATGCAAGGCTTGCAAGGCCATACGCGTTTATCCCTGTTCTTGCCCTTGGAGGGGTTATGGCCTTTCTCAAATGGAGAGGCGGCAACGGTAAGAAATGGGCAGTGATTTACGTTATATGCGCCGTAGCAGCCCCATACCTGCATCTTACCGCCCTTCCCTTTCTCATCGCCCCGCTTGTCGTACTGCCGCTTGAGAAATTATGGCTTCGATATAAGGCAAATCAATCAGCCACAAGTCGGATTTTTTCAAAAATAGAAACGGTAATTGTCTATACAGTAGTGTCCGCCCTGTTGTCACTATTAATATATTTCGTCCTCAGCGACAGAAGCGGCTCATTCTCTGCCAAAATCGCCAAAGACCGGCCAACCATTGAGACCTTCATTGAGTCGCTTAAACTTTTTTATGGTACCAGTTGTTCATGGATTGTGGCGGTGCTGGTTGCGGCGGGTGTAATCGGGGTGTGGCAAATACTCAGGACACGGCCTCGTTTTGCGTTATATGTCTTTACGGCATGTCTGTTTCAGACGGTTTTTATTGTACTGTCCGCCCCTTACGCAAGCGTCATTCCCGCCGTTTTTGCCCGTTATACATTGTCCAAACTCCCTGTCATGCTCCTGCTATCTGCCGTCGGCCTTGTCTGCATGAGAAATCTTCTGCCACGTTTGCCTCATGTCATAAGCGTAATTGTTGTCTTGTCCCTGATTTTTTTCAGTCCATTGAGAAATATTTTTTATCGGCCTAATAGTTTTACTAATCACGTCCTGTTTCAACATGACTATAATCCCGACAACAAATACGCCAAAAAACTCCGCCCAAAATCAATGCCACAATTTTATTATGATTTACAAAAGATAGACAGAGACAGCATCACCATAGTCGAGGCCCCGTGGTATTATTCATATCAAAGTAACATCATTTACGTCTATTACCAGCAACTTCACAGGCAGCGCGTAGTAATAGGATTCGTCGGCGCTGATTTATTACACTTCGGGGAATTTCCATTTAACAAGCGCGCACGATTTAGAAATTTTGTCCATCTCTCTGATTATCAGGATTTAAAAAGACGAAATGTAAAGTATGTCATGTTTCATAAGAATCTTATTAATGAGGTAACCAGTATATATTCAAACGCGGAGGCGGTGGATATGGCACACTGGATAAAATATTATAAGTTGATATTTGGAAACCCCGTCTATACAGACGACAACATCGTCGTTTTTGATGTACAGCATAAGGATTAACGACGAAGGGGAGGTAACCTCCCCTTCACCCCGTATTTTTGCCGAAGTTTATCTATTGAGTTTGGGCTGCCGCCCGTTGGCGGCTTCAGTACTCTTGACATACAAACATGTCTGTGAATATAATCACCTATGCTGCAGGGCATTTTTTCACATCCCGAAAACGGTAACTCCATAGCGCCAAAGGTTGTACTGTTCTGGCTGCCACACGCCGCCGTCATAGCCGCCGTGCTGTCCTATTCGCTGCTGTATTTTTTTCAGATAAACAATAGCATCATAGGCTCAGGCAAGTGGGCGGTGGCCCCAAGTGTGTCGCTGCTTATTTCGGCGATTGTCATGGCCTCTTATGTTGTATTGGGGATAAAGTCAAAAAAGTATAGGTATATTGTCTTTGCAAACTCTGTATTCATATTGGGATTTTATGCCTCGTGCCTGTTTGTCGCAGAGTATGCAATTCCGTTTAAAACACAACCCCCGTTTGAATATGCGCGTGAGGTGTACACTAAAGATGAGATAACCCTTCAGCGCCTCATGGGGCGGCGCCTGACCATAAAAGATACGCATTTTCGCGGGGCAGTTCATCGTGAGACGTTTAATTCACTGGGTTGGCCGGACAAAGAACGTCGGCCAGAAGATATTGGCAAGCGGCAGATTGTCTTTATCGGAGATTCTTTCCTGCAGGTGCGCTCAACCCACAATGCCGCATGGCTTGTAGAGGAAAGGCTGAAGCCCGTCAATAAGGACATTGAGGTCATAAATCTCTCACAAGACGATACAGACCCGGTGGACTATCGTTTCAGATTCTTCGGGTTTGCCTTTGACTATAAGCCAGCTCACATAGTAATTTTTATCTGCCTTGCTAACGACCTTGATATTAACTATGAGTACACTCCATACAAACACGCGCAATTTTATGTCTCAGACCATGCGATATTATACATGGCGGGCAGGACAGACAGGAGGGTTGTGCGTGAGTTGATTCGCCTGAAAAATAATAATGTCCTCTTTACAAATAAAGGAGAGCTGTTAAACGCCTTAAGGCCACTTAATCTGCCGCTAAATGAGCTGAATTTCATATATCTTGCCGTCACCGCACACAGCAATAAATCACACGGCAGGCCATTCCCGCTTGAGGAACACTTCCCAAAACTGCTGGCCGCGTTGTGTCAACTCTGGCAGGGCAGGTTTATCGGCGCGGCACCATCTCTCAAGGCCAGAGGCGCGGCAAAGGAAGATTACCGGAGATACACAGCAGGCTATTCGCTGCCCAAAGAAAAGCGGCTTCGATATATCGCAGGGATAATTGCTGGAAATAATAATAAATCGAATTCAGAAGAGATTGTAAACAGACTCAGCCACTTAGGAGGAGGATTCCTTGAGGAATTCCTTCAGGAGCCTGACATGGTGTATCTGTCTTTTCCAGCCATAGAGAAATATGTTTACAATATACCGGACTACTTTGAGAAGCCCTCCGCGCAGGGTGTTACACAGGCAATAGACAACTATATATTATTATTTAAGGAGCTTCAGGCCGAGGCCGAAAGAAGAAATGTCGGCCTTACGTTTGTACTCATCCCTGAGGCCTCGTCCCTTGACGAAGAGTATTATCATTTCTGGTTGCCGATGATAGATTTTCGTGAAAAACTCAGCATCATCCACGCGCTGGGGCAGGAGCTGTCGGCACGGCTTCCCGCGGTTGCACACACTATTGACCTCAACAATTATAAGGATGAGTTTAACATGGGCTATTGGCACCTCGATGGGCACTGGAACGACAAAGGCAACGACGCGGCCGCCGCCATAGTATCCTCATACCTGAAAACCGCAGTGCGATAACGGCAGCGCACGCCATTATATTATACTCATCCAACAACATCCAGTTGCCTTAGGCGAAACGTAGCCCCCAGCGCCGCGGTGATCTGCCGACATTTTTCCACGTCCACGCCCGGTGCGTCAACTACCGTTGCTGTAACTTCCGGGATGCAGTCCTTCGCCCCGGCGATGAATTTTAGTACCGCCTCATAGGCACCCTCAAACGGTGGGTGTGAGAGCCGTTGGTATGTGCTGGCATCCTGGGCGTTCAGGCTTATAGAGATGACATCAACAAGGCCTGAGAGTTCGGGCAGGATGTCCCTCTTGTGGATGAGGCAGCCGAGGCCGTTGGTGTTTATCCTGACCCGCCCCCCGTGAGTTTTAATATAACGAGAGACGTTTATTACCGTGTCAAGCCTCATCAGCGGCTCGCCGTAACCGCAAAACACCACTTCGTCAAAAACGGCAGGATTTCCTATTGATTCGATTATCTGCGCGTCCGATGGTTCGCTGCTCAATCTCAGGTTATGTCCCTTTACGAAATCGGTTTGATAGCGCACACAAAATGTACACACGTTGGTACAGCGGTTTGTGATATTCAGATACAGGGAGTTTCTGATTTTATATGTGATTTGCCCATTGGCTGGCCGTGCGGGTTCAAGGCCAAAGAGACGGTTGGCGTTTAATGTCGTGATGCGGTCTATGTCCTCATAAGAGACGCCTCTGATCTCAGCTACCGCCCTTGCCGTGAGGGTGACATATGCCGGTTCGTTTCGTTTGCCGCGGTTTGGGGTGGGGGCCAGGTATGGGGCGTCTGTCTCAACGAGCAGGTAATCGTCGGGGATTGTCTTGACAACCGCCCTGAGAGCTGCCGCGTTTTTGAAAGTTACCGTGCCGGATATTGAGATGTAAAGCCCTGCGGCCATGACCGCCTCCGCCATTTTCTCATCCCCTGAGAAACAGTGCAGGACGCCGCTTGAAACGCCTTCGCCCCTTATTATTGATACCACATCGTCTGCGGCCTCGCGGCTGTGTATAACTACCGGAAGGTTCGTCTCCTTTGCCAGGGCAATGTGCTTTATAAAGACTTCCCGCTGAATATCCACGGGACTGTGTTTGTAGTGGTAATCAAGGCCGGTCTCACCAATAGCGACGACCTTTTCGTTTGATGACAAGTCTCGTATCTGGCGGTATATCGCCGGTGTAAATAGCCGGGCGTCATGGGGGTGAATACCGATGGCGGCATACACTGACGGGTAGCGTCCGGTAAGGGCGACGGCCTCTTCAATACTCTGCGGGGATGAGCCAATGGTGATCATTTTATGCACGCCCGCGTCATGTGCCCGTTGGACAACGGCATCAGCTTCACCGTCAAACGGGGACATCTCCAGATGGCAGTGTGTGTCAATCATGGAGGCTCAACACTTGTTGTCTGGTTTCAAGTATCGTATAGAATTTCAGAAGGGTGATTGCGGCAAAGGACATAAACACACCTGACAAAAACAAAGACAGCACCACCCCCACGTATAGCATCTGGCCAAGGAGGATATTTATTATGCTTACTGTTATCCCAACGGCAAGGAGGAAGAGGAACAGGACAATAGAGCTGCCGTAGTTGCCTTTCATGGTGTGGTAACTTTTTTTCATTGCCATAACAGGCGCTATGTCTTCGTTCATAATGATTACAAATGTCAGAATAAAGACAAAGCTGATGATGAGGGCGGGGAGAATGAGGAGCATTAGCCCGAATGTCAGGAAAATAAGAATCAGCAGTGACGCCGGTACAATCCTTCCGATATTACGAAGCACGGCCAGATAGCCGTCAAACACATTACACGTCCCCTTGTTCACAATATCTATCGCCATCGCAACGGTAGCGCAGTGCGAGAAGACCTGCAGGAAATAATTCAATGCGCTGATGACAAACAGGCGTGGCGCAACGGCCCTGATAGCCATGATGGCCTTATCGGGGTTGCTTTCGTCCAGAGACGCGAGATCACCGCCCATAAAGACGCTTGTTGCGATGAGCATAACTAAGGAGGCAATAATCGTGGGCGTTATGACAACAAGATTCCTCTTGATGGCATGGATGCCTTCGATAAAAATAGTTCCAAATTCCATAATAGGTTGCACACGTACGATAACACGGGAAGCACTGCGAATTCAAGGCGTAAAATCGCGACATGCAAAAAAACTATCATGGCCTGTTCACTAAACTGTGTCAAGCCTCCATCCGAAAAAACAGAATGTCACGGTAATTTTGTTCTAATGAATAAAACAAGTTTTCATGGGAAGTTGCAATGATTTCCAGATTGTTCTTTTCTTTGTCTGTCATTCCGGCCTCACTTTGTCATTCCGGCTTGTCCGGAATCTGTCCTTGTACTTCAGAATAGGCAAAATCATCATGAAACAACCATTTAAGGGACGATTCCGGACAAGCCGGAATGACAGAAAGGGACAAGGATGACAACAAACCAAGCAACTACCGCTTACTTATGATGGAGAACAAATTTACCGTGAAACTGGTTTATTAGACGGCCTTTCTGCTATAATCCCTTATGGACGGTGTCATCTTTATTTAATTATGCGTGTAAAATTAATCCATAAGTATTTCTTCAGAGAGCTGCTCATATCGTTCGTTCTCAGTATCACTGCCTTTAATATGATACTGATGATGGAGCGTATCCTGAAATTCAGTATGCTGCTGTCGGGAGTTGGGGCGTCGGCCTATGATTTCCTCAAGATTATCCTATTGGTTCAGCCGCAGCTCTTTCTGCTTACCATACCTATGTCCCTTATGACGTCCGTACTGTTTACCTATGGCAGGCTCAACGCTGACAATGAGATTGTTGTTTTAAAGGCGGTAGGGGTGTCCTTTGCCGCGTTGACAAGACCGGTGTTTTTCTTTGGCTTTCTGTGTTTTTGCGCCTCAGCGTTCAATAGTTTTTATCTCGGCCCGACGACCTCGACTTCACTCAGGGAAGATATTACAAGCATAATTATAAATAAATCCCCAATGGCAATCAAAGAGGGGGTGTTTTATACGCTTTTTAAGAATGTCGTCGTCTTAGTCAGGGAAAAACCCTCTGACCGCACCATCAAAGATGTGTTCATATATGACAAGAGAGACGACACCAGGCACTGGACTATCTTCGCCAAAGAAGGCAGCATTAACGTCTACGGGGCAGGCGGCATTGAGTTTGTCCTGAAAAACGGCGAGGTGTTTTTGCCGGACAATAAGTCCATTACGAAAATCGCGTTCGGCTCCTATAATATGATAATCAAGTTTAGTCCTGAGATTACCTCGCAGATAAGCGAACTCACGCCGTTTGAGGTGCTGAAGCGCACAAGGGAAACCACAGGGGAGGAGCGCATATCTGTGTTTCTGGAGTTTCACCGGCGGCTCACGCTGCCGTTACTGGTGCTGATTATGAGTTTCTTTGCGCCTGCCTTTGCGATGATTTCAGCCAAGACCGGCAAGCTCGGAGGCCTCAGCCTTGCGATGCTTGTATTTTTGGCATATTACAGCATGTTGATATATTTTGAGAAACTCGCAAGGACAGGGGGAATCTCACACGTGGCGGCCGGATGGATCCCATTTGTCAGTCTGCTTATTATATCAATTTATTTTTTCAGGAAGGAAAACTCCAGATGAGCGTTATCGTACGCCACTATGTGAAGAGTATGCTCCTGCATGTGCTGGTCATCTCGGTGGGATTTGCCATGGTAATGGGCACATTTGAGGTTATAGACAAGCTGGATAAGATAGTGAAGTTCTCCCCTTCATTCAGCGATATGGTAATGTTCTGGTTGTATATCACACCTAAGTATTTCAAATATCTCCTGCCGATGTCTGTACTAATGGCAACCCTTATGGTCTTCGGGCAGGCGTCCAGATATAATGAATTAATCGCCTATAAGGCGGCCGGAGGCAGGATAAAGAGGTTATTTATTCCATTTATCGTTATCGCCATTTTGCTGTCGGCGGCTGATTTTGCGGTTGACGAGTACGTATCAAGCCGGTTTAACCTTGAGGCCAACAATCTCCTCTATAAGATAAAAAACAAGCGCGACAGGTTGGTTTATAAAACCACAGACATCTGGTTTATGGAAAAAAAGGACATGATAGTAAATGCCAACTTTTACGACCCGCGGCAGAAGGCCCTCTACTACGTTACCGCCTTTATTACCAAAGGAAACGGGATAACTGAGATTATCAAAGGCAAGATATGCGTGTGGGAAGGTGGGCGATGGGTAGTTCACGGCGGCACGCGCTATGACGCCGAAAAACTGGCCATTGAGCCTTTCGACGCAATCCCCCTCGGCGAATTCAGCGCCATCAATGTCTATGAAGAGAACGAACTCATAGCCGACGAGATGCCGTTTTCAGAACTTAACAAGTATAACAAACGTCTGAAGGCCGCCGGATATAACAACCAGAAGAGCCTCGTTGATATGTACGCCAAACTCGCGTATCCATTTACGTGTCTGGTGATGATGCTCCTGGGGGTTGCCATATCGTCGAGGTTTAAGATGGGCAGCGGGCTTATTAACGCCGGCATCGCCATAGTCATAAGCCTCCTCTATTGGATAGCCTATGCGATGGCCATATCGTTTGGCTATTCAGGCATGTTCGGGCCGCTGTTCGCGCCGTGGATTGTACCGCTGGTGTTTGCCGCCACCGGTTGTTTCCTTTATATGAAGATGCAGGAATGACCGGAATGAATAGTTGCAAACACCCTCAACTCCCCTACTTAAGAAACGTCCTGAGCATGGCGAAGATGGCGATTAACTGCCCTGCCCAGAAGATAAACATCCATTTTAATGTCTCAGACTTTGATTTCTCTATTTCTGCCCGTAATTCGAGTTTCACATTTTCAAGGTCTGATTTAGTAGCGAGTTCTTTTCTTGATTCGCTGTCAACCTTGTTAAATATCTCAACAAAGGCCTCCGATGCCTCATCGCCTAACTTATCTCGTAACGCCCTCGGTATCGCTATCACGCTCATGACTCTATTATACCTTAAAGAAATAAATATGACAATCCATTTGACACGCCCAAAAAGTCTTCCCATTCTGAAAAGTAGACTGTCTTTATTTTCTCTCAGTATATCATTCATGAATTAAGTTGCCAGCAAAAAAGGAGGTAAGAACTAAATGTGTTATTCCCGGAACTTTATTGCATTTCTTGCCACAGTTACAGCCCTCATACTTATACCAATAGCAGTGGCGGAGGCGGTCACCCCCACTCAATGGCTTTCACGCGGGATTGGAGGGGGAGGCGCTCTGTATTGCCCAAGTTTCAGCCCTCACAACGCTAACGAACTCTATATTGCCTGCGACATGAGCGGCTTGTTTCACTCCACGGATTTGGGCGCGTCGTGGAATGTTGTGGATTTCAGACAGATACAGTCATTTCACTACACCATGGTTCAGTTCACCAGCAACCCGTCCATTCTTTATTCCCTTGATTATTCGTCTGACAACGGCACGAACGCGGCACGTCCGTCAAAGAGTACAGATGGCGGTGTGACATGGACGCCCCTCTCAGGATGGCCTGCCTCCAACAGGGTTTTTAAAGTGTTTGCAGACCCGAACAGCACTACGAGGCTTATCATAACAACCGTAAATCAGATGTATTTTTCAAGTGACGGTGGCAATACCTTTACCTTGAGATACACCGATGCCACAGGTAATGGATTATCCATTGGCGGTGCTCTTTTCGATGGGCAAAACATTTATGCCGGTACTAACGCAGGGCTTTTGGTTTCCGGCGATGGTGGCTCAACGTTCACTATTTCTAATGTTACCGGAGTTCCCGCCAGCGAGGCCATCTTCTCATTTGCGGGAGCCAAACAAGGGACAACCACACGTCTTTACGCCGTAACAGTTGATGCCAGTAAGATGACCGTCACCGGCAAAACCGACCCGCTCACATCGGAAGACATATACGGGTCGTATAGAAATGTCTACACGCTGGACATAGGGCAAAACACCTGGATACAGAAAGTCACGGGCATTGCAAGCGGCGACCAGCCGGTGCTCGTATCTATGGCATTAAATGACATATCAACTGCCTACCTCGCAGGGCGGATTGCGCCTGTGGGGTCAGCTTTGGCCGGTGCGTCCGCCGTTATCTACAAGACCACTAACGGCGGGAGCTTCTGGCAAAATACTTTCCTGACAACCAACAACCAAAATATCTATACGGGATGGACGGGACAGGGGGGAGATATGGGCGGCGGCAATTGGTGGTGGAGCAACACACCCATTGGTTTTGCGGTAGCGCCCAACGACTCCGGTAAAGTGGTCTATACCGACAAGGGCGGTGTCCCACACCTTACTACTGACGGCGGCGCGACATGGCACCAGATATATACTGATTCAACCATACAACATCCAATGGGAACGTCCACGCCTTCGAAACAGTATTACCGCGGCGCGGGACTCGAACCTACTCTCGGCCTGTGGCTTACATGGATAGACTCGTCCAATCTGTTTGCCGGTTTTGCCGATATTACCGCCATCAGAAGCAAAGATGGCGGCAATACATGGGGATTTGACTGGACTGGCCTGAATTTCAATATAAGCGGCCACAATAACTACTCCACTGAGGTATTTCACGTAACCAAACATCCCTCTAACGGTACCCTCTATGCGAGCCAGTCAAATGGTTCCGGAGAAATCTACCATGCCGTAGGTCTCACCGATGCCTACATAGACAATATCGGCGGCGGTGGGATTCGCTCCTCTGCTGACGGCGGCCAGTCATGGACGACACTTCACGTTTTCGGCTCTCCCGGCTATCCGGTTATATGGACGGCCATTGATCTAAATAACACTAACAGGATGTATGCAAGCGTTGTAAACAGCACTCAGGGGGGGATCTATGCCTCCAACAACATTCAAAACGGGGCGGCGTCAACATGGACAAGGCTGACGAATCCAACGAGGACAGAAGGACATCCCTATAACGTGTACATTCTTAACGACGGCACGGTCGTAGCCACATTTTCCGGGCGCAGAGACGCCACCGGCGCTTTTACCCAAAGTTCAGGTGTCTTCATAAGCGGCGACGGCGGCAACACATGGACAGACCGCAGCGACCCCGGAATGCTTTACTATACTAAGGGTATGGCTATAGATCCCAACGATAGCACACAAAACACATGGTACGTAAGTACTGTTACCAGTTGGGGAAGCAAAAGCGTACAGGGCGGCCTCTTTAAAACAACCAATCGGGGCCAAACATGGAACAAGATATTCAGCGCAAACAGCGTGGAGTCCTGTACTGTCAACCCCCACAATCCAAACGAGATATACCTTGCCACCGCTACCAGCGGCCTTTGGTACAGCAGTAACGCCACAGATGATACGCCCGCGTTTACTCAGGTATCCTCATATCCCTTCCGCAATCCCACAGGGATTTTCTTCAATCCTTACAATCAGAATGAAATATGGGTTTTAAGTAACGGCAATGGATTGCGCGTTGGACAGACATCGTCTTCATATACCCTAAGTGTAACCAAAACCGGAAACGGAACAATAACAAGCTCACCACAGGGCATAAGCTGCGGCTCAACATGTTCGTCATCATATACATCCACCACGTCTGTAACGCTGACGGCAACGGCAGACTCCGGTTCCACCTTTTCAAGCTGGACAGGGTGTGATAACACCAGCGGTTATCAATGTACCATCACAATGTCGTCAAATAAGTCTGTAAAGGCCGTTTTTACATCGGGGTCATCGGACAATGTGACTGCCGCCGCGGCGATTAATGAAATCTATAATCAAT
The DNA here is from genome assembly GCA_015233685.1 of Nitrospirota bacterium. GTDB lineage: Bacteria > Nitrospirota > Thermodesulfovibrionia > Thermodesulfovibrionales > Magnetobacteriaceae > Magnetominusculus > Magnetominusculus dajiuhuensis. Next base: position 11,781 of record JADFXF010000050.1, read on the forward strand.
ATACCTCGTGGTTTGTCTCAACATCGGGGGGCTTAATTGCGGGTACATCCGGCGGGGTTGCATACTATGTCCAATGGTTTACCAACGGTGCCGCCCTTGTCGCCTGGACAGATGGATATATTTACGCGTATGCCAACGGCCAGTGGTTTGGGTTGGGGGTAACATGGCAAACATTAGGAAAGGCAGCCGCGGCGATTACCGCAATCTATAATCAATATGCCGCGTGGTTTGGGTCAAAATCCGGGGGCATAATTGCGGGGACATCAGGCGGGGTTACATACTATGTCCAATGGTTTACCAACGGCACCGCCCTTGTCGCCTGGACAGATGGGACTATGTTTACTTACTACAACGGTACATGGTATCAGTTAGGGGTAAGCTGGAGGCAGGCAATAATCAGGATGGGGTAGGCTCTCCCTGGCCAATACGCAGGATTACCGTTACGGATGTCCCTATGCCCTCTGTGCTTTCTATACTAACTGTGCCGCCATGGCGTTTTATTATCCCATCCACTATGGACAGCCCCAGTCCCTTACCCGAACCCACTTCCTTTGTCGTATAAAATGGAACAAACGCCCGTTTCACCGCATCCTCGGACATACCTATGCCGTCGTCGTCTATCGTAATTTGAATCGCCTCGCCATGAGCTTTCCATACAAGGCATTTATGCGAAGTGGTTATCGTAATATTGCCCGCGCTAACAGCAACGGCTTGTAATGCGTTTTCCAGTATATGATAGAAACACTGGTTCATCGCCTTTGGTTCACAGGGATACATAGGCAGCTCTGAATAATTCCTGATGATATTCACTTTAGAGTTCTCGGATATCAGCATTGACAATGTCTCGTCAATGCACTTGTTTATATCTACATCCGCAACTTCCGCCGTGTTGAGACGTGAAAATTGCTTCAAGCCGTTGACGACCTCCATTATCCTGCCGATACCCCTGTCCGACGAGCTGATTTTATTATTCATCATAGAAATCATGTCAAGGACCTTGTTCTGCTGTAAATAATCCATCTGTTCCTCTGTCAGGGACTCCGGTGTGGGCACAAGTTGAGAATGTCTTATAAACAGTTCTACCTTCATGAGATATTTTTTTAATGTGTTTACAGAGGTCTTAATAAATGATAACGGATTATTTATCTCATGCGCTATACCAGCCGCCAGCGTTGTAACGCTTGCCGCCCTGTCCATCTCAATAAACTGCATCTCCTTACGGCGTTGAATTACCCCCGCAAGTATATGCGCTATACTTGTTAAGAACTGTTCATCCTCATCATTACGATCATATCCGGCCTTTATATAGATATTTATTACTCCCAACAATGCGGTAGATGACTCGATGGGTACGCAGTAATGTCCGTGCGCGGTAGTGTCTTTAAATTTAATCTGATGTTCGTCTCCATTGCAATCATTTGAAAACACTACTTTTTTAGTGGACGCCGCCAACCCGCACAGACATCTGCCGTATGGAAGCCTTGAGCATACCGACATATGTTCCCTGCTGAGGTTATGAGATACCACCATTTGAAGTGTCTCAGCTTTTTCGTCACAAATAAATATTGCCCCTTTCGATTGGAATGATCCTGGCGTCTGTATCAATAGCATATCTAATATCATTTGCAGTTTTTCCTCAAATGCATCAGGAGACAATGATATGAAAAGGGCAACGTTCATTATTCTATCCTTTTTTACACGCTTGTCTGTTATTGCCTGTTGTTTTAATAATTCACTATAACTTTTCATTAGTACTAATCTTGTTTTATTTCTGTAAGTTATAAACATAATGATCACACATATTATAATCACTAATAATAATACAAATAAAATATTTTTAACAATATCAATTTTAATATCAGAAATGTCAACAAGTAAATGCACATGCCAATTAATACCTTTATAATGCAGTTCTTCATTCAAATATTCTACGTCTGTATATTCATTTGCTTGTCCCTGATGGCGGATTGTAATAAATGAAAAACCATCCTTTTCTGATTTATTCACAATTGGCAACGGCAACAACGGTTCGTCGCCGTATTGCTTACTGTCTCTAATCCTTTGTAAAACATTCTCTGGTATCTTGTCCATTACGTGATACATGTATCTCGCATCACTGGAATAAAAAATAACCTCGTTCTTATCTATAGCAAAAAATAATTCTCCTCCATTTTTATTATGAGGCTCAAACATTTCCGCCTCGTATTTGATCGCGGCAACCCCAATTATTTCCCCGCCATCCCTTATCGGATAGGATGTATAATAAGCGGGTATTTTTGACGTAGAACCCTTCGCTGTTGTTGAGCCGGGGATTCCTTTCATGGCGTCCTGGAAATAGCCCCTAATGCTATAATTTCTGCCAATATAACTGCTTGAGGTATTATAATTACTTGATAGAATTATGACCCCGCCCGTATCCATTACATAAACTGCGTACGCCCCTATTGTATCGCTGAACTGACGTAAGGCCTCGTTCATAGCATTTCTTTTGTCAGGATACTTTACGCTTTCTATAACGTAAGTATTATTTGCTATAAATTTATGGAAGGTTTGGTAACCATTAACCTTGTCTGACAAATAAGTGTCATACACATTTAAACGCTCTAAGGACGCTTCATGAATTTTCCTTAATGAACTGTCTTTAGTCCAGGTGACCGTCAATATCAATAGAATTATGGTCGTTATAGATATGAAAATAATAAGATTATTATTATATAAATAACCTACTGTTAATTTTTGCTTGCCAGAACCATCCGGATTAACATCATTGTCCTCCATAATCTCCTTCACCTTGGGGCTTTTCGCCATTATCCTGATTATGCCCACGATAGAAAAAGCAACGACAAAGGCCGAAAATGCCCTAAACACCTGAACCGGAATATGGACGACAGAAAGAAAACTCTCTGTATTAAGAATATTCGCGGGGAAGATACCGCCTTTTGGTACGACTAACCCCGCAAAAAAGGAATATGCTATGAAAAATAACGCGGCAATTTTAAAGAATTTATTATATTTACCGCGTTGTGAGCCTTCCACGTTATCAGCTCTATTGCGATAAGCGGCGAGGCCGACCGCAGTCAGCAAGGCACCCGGCAACGCAATAAAATATCTCGAAAATATCTGTCCCGTTATGAGCCATTCCCCCGAATTATATCTGATAATAAGGACAATGGCCAAAACCGCGGGCATCAACCACCACTGCAACAGTCGGGATAAGCCGTTGATAGAGGCTTTTATTCCCACTAAACGTCTGCCAAATTCAAACAGGAAGCAAAACGACGACATCAAAAAAATAAGGCTCGTTACCCTCAGGATTTTATAGGATGGACATATAAACACCGCCATATCCAGCCATTCATTTACGCCGTGCAGCAAGGCAAACGAGGACAGCAGCCAGATTGTCTTTGTTATTCTGAAAAGACCGTAGGTGTTAGGGCGGACAAGGATTGACACACCCATGAATATAAAGGCAAATCCATAGACGAGAAACACATAACCCATGTTATTTGCAAAAAACTGTGCCATAGACTCAATTCACCACCATCGTCAAGTGCCGCTGCTTATATTTAAAAACACTAAGGCTATGATTGTCAAGGATTAAAGACGAAGGGCAAACGCATTAGAAATTGTCTCCATTATTTTTGTCACCGCCATTATTTTTGTCATTCCGGCTTGTCCGGAATCTGTCCTTATGCCTCAGAATATGCACAATCATCATGAAACTCCCACTAAAGGGAAGATTCCAGACAAGCCGGAATGACGGCAAGGGACAAAGCCGGAATGATTGCATAGGTATCTTCTGCTTTATTTTTCAAATGCGATTGCCCTGGATTAAAGACGAAGGGGGGTAACCCAGCTAACAGACGCGCAAACTATCTATCTATATATATCGCGTCTGTGGCCTACGGCTTGAATAACAAGCGTGCTATTGTCGTCAACTGTGTAAATAAGACGCCAATCTCCTACTCTAAGTTTGAACGCCCCCTTAAGGTCTCCCGATAAGCACTCCGGTATTACATCATGAAAGTGCATAGATAACCATAAAGTCTTTTTTAAGATTCTATGCACTATCTGCCTTTCGATCTTATCTAAATCTCTGAGCGCGTCCTCTGTCCATTCAATATTAAACAAATCTTCGCATTACCACATCATGCGGAATTCTCTTTGCCGTATTACTTAGCCTTTGTTGCAGCACTGCCTTAAAATCTTCTCTGAGCTGAAGCCCTGTATCGGGGTCACCGATAACCTCAACAACCTTTTGTTCAATAAACCGTTCTAAATCCTCAAGAGACATGTCCTTCACTTCAATCATAAACTCACCCCCGCAGCTCTATTGTATAATATTCTAATCAACAAAATAAATCACTCCAAGGACAAACGCATCAGGATTAAAGACGAAGGGGGGTAACCCCCCTTCACCCGTAAATCTCGCCACGTTTTGTCTAT
>JADFXF010000051.1 GCA_015233685.1 Nitrospirota bacterium
TTATTTAATTATTAAAATAATATTATTATTCAATTATTAAAATAATATCCCCACTGCCCAGCGCTACGACCACAGCCCCCCTCAAAAAAAAAAGGGGGGGGCTGGCCTACTATTATGACACAGTCTGCAAGCCGGAATGACAACCTGCCCGGAGGCTGGACAGACAACAGAATGCAACATCCCCTTGTCTGTCATTCCCGTGAAAACGGGAATCCAGAAGGTTGTATTCCCTTGTCTGTCATTCCTGCGAAAGCAGGAATCCAGAAGGTTGAAAGTACAGAGAGCAACAGTGTTTTGCAATTGGCTCAGGGGCATAGTCTTATTTTCTCGCTGGCCTTCAACAAATCAAGAGGATTGAATCTATGACAGAACTGCGTGAAAATGGTACAATATCTACATATGCGGCAAAATCGGCAACAGGAGGGATAAAATAAATGAACGGCAATACATACGAGATAGGCGTTATCGGCGGCGACGGCACCGGCCCTGAGGTCATAAAGGAGAGCGTTAAGGTATTAAAGGCCGCCGCTGCCAGATTTGGATTTATACTGAACTTTACTGACTATGACTTAAACGGTACAAGGTATTTAAGGACTGGCGAGACGCTGCCGGAGGGCGCGTTAGAGGAACTGAAAAGGCACAAGGCGCTGCTACTGGGGGCAATCGGACACCCCGACGTAAAGCCAGGCATCCTCGAAAAGGGAATCCTCCTCAGGCTGCGCTTTGAGCTGGACATGTACATAAACCTCAGACCGGTTAAACTTTACCCCGGCGTGCAATGTCCACTGAAAGACAAAGGGCCGGAGGATATAGACTTCGTCGTAATAAGAGAAAACACAGAGGGCTTATATGCCGGTGCCGGTGGATTTCTTAAAAAAGGTACAAAGGACGAGGTTGCCACACAGGAATCCATAAACACGAGAAAAGGGGTAGAGCGATGCGTCAGATACGCCTTCGACTATACGGCAAGGCGCAACAAGGCAAATAAACTCACACTCTCCGGCAAGACAAACGTGCTGACCTATGCCTTTGATTTGTGGGAGCGTGTCTTTTATGAGGTCGCAAAGGACTATCCCGGCATAAAGCCCGACTACGCGCATGTTGACGCCACAACGATGTGGTTTGTCAAGAATCCCGAATGGTTCGATGTCATAGTCACAGACAATATGTTTGGGGATATAATAACCGACCTTGGCGCTATGATTCAAGGCGGGATGGGGATAGCCGCCGGTGGCAACATAAACCCGGAGGGCACATCCATGTTTGAGCCAATAGGGGGTTCCGCCCCAAAATACACGGGTCAAAACATCATTAATCCACTGGCGGCCATATGTGCCGGGGCAATGATGCTTGAGTACCTTGGTGAGACAGAGGCGGGCCAGACAATAGAGAAGGCCGTTATGGAGGTTACCGCCAAACACATAAAAAACCTTGCGGCAGGGCACATGGGGATGGGTACGGTTGAAGTGGGTGACCTTGTTGCCGACCTTACGGCCAAAATTTGAGGTTCATCCCATGAGAGAGCTATACCACTACGCCAAAGAGATTATAGACAGCTCGATAGACATGATTATAGCCGTGGATATGGGCAGGACAATAATCGGGTTTAACAGGGCTGCGGAGGCGGTATTCGGGTACGAGGCCCATGAGATGCTGGGCCGTAATATTGATGTGTTGTATAATGACCCGGCCGAGGGGCTTGAAATATTTAAGGCACTGGCGGCGACTTCCTGCTATCGTGGCGTTGTAGCAAACAAGAGAAAAAACGGCGAGGTCTTTATGAGCTATCTCTCGGCCTCCACGCTCAAAAACAGTGACGGCAAACCTGTCGGTTTCATGGGAATATCTCGTGACATCACAGAGCAAAGACAAACTGAGGAGGCCGTCGTCGCGTCGGAAAAGAGGTATCGCGCCCTCGTTGAGAATATGAACGAGTTCGTCGCCGAGGTTGACACATCAGGGCGGTTGTATTTTGCGAACAAGTATTTCTCTGACAGCACCGGCCATAGCCTGGGTTCCTTAATAAATTCGAATTTCTACTCGTTTATCCATCCGGATGATGTTGAGGGCTTATCTGCCCGATGCCGCCAGGCTATTGACAAGGGCGGACAGATAAGGGGCTGCGAATTCAGATTTAAAAGTAAAGACGGCTCGTACATAAATCTTCTCACAAACGCCGACCCTGTGTATGATCATATGGGGAATCTGAGGTCTTTACTGTTCGTATCGTTTGATATTACGGCTATGAAGACGGTTGAAGAGCAGATGAAAAACGCCAAAGACACGGCAGAGGCGGCCAACTCGGCAAAAAGCGAGTTCCTTGCCAACATGAGCCACGAACTGCGCACCCCGATGAACGGGGTAATCGGAATGGCCGAGCTGCTGCTGGACACACCGCTCAATAAGGAACAGAGAAAGTACCTGTCTATGCTTAGGGAATCGGCCAGTTCCCTGCTTGGCCTCTTAAACAGCATCCTTGATTTCTCAAAAATAGAGGCCGGCAGGCTTGAACTTGAGGAGATTGATTTTGACATCCGCGACGTAATCGAGCAGGCTGTGGAGTCCCTCAGCGTTCAGGCGCAAAAAAAGGCAATACTGTTTCTATCTCATATTGCACAAGATGTGCCCCATATGCTAAAAGGAGACCCTGTACGCCTCAAACAAATCATCCTCAACCTGGCTGGAAACGCCATAAAATTCACAGAAAAGGGCGAAGTCACCGTCCGGCTTGAGACATTTCCGGAGGAGGAGGGAGTGCTCCGCGTCCGTGTGGCGGACACCGGGCCGGGCATCCCCGCTGACAAGGTAAACACAATATTCGAGAGCTTTACGCAGGTTGATGGCTCTACGACAAGGAGATACGGCGGCACAGGACTGGGGCTTGCCATAACTAAGAAACTCGTGACCCTCATGCAGGGCGAAATAAAAGTTATGAGCGAAGAGAACAGGGGCAGCACCTTTGACTTTAGCGTACGCTTCAAAAAGGCGGCGCCGTCCCCACCTCCAGCCCAACCCCCAGCCCATAACGTTATAGCCAAACTTGCCGGTAAACGTATGCTGCTGATAGACAGCCACGACCTAAGCAGGACAATCATTTTGGAGATGGCTGAGGCCGCCGGCATGAAGGTCAGCCAGGCGAAAGACTCTGTGGCTATCCTCGCCAACATAGAACGGGCGGCAGAGGCAAACGAGCCTTTCGACATAATACTCTTAGACTCCGGGATTGACGACATAGACCCGCACGACCTGACAGAACTAATAAAGACCGACCCGCTGACGTTTGCCACAGATGTAATACTGATGGTCCACGGGCAGAACAAGGAGGCCGAGAGCCGCTGGAAGGAACTAAAGATATGGGGGTCTCTCTCTAAGCCAATAAAACGCTCCACACTCTATGATTCCATACATCTGGCAATGGGGGGATTTCTGAGTGAGACTTCGGTGGCGAAAACATGTTACACTAAAGCGCCGACGACCAGGAGGAGCTATTATAAAATACTACTTGCGGAGGATAATATCGTCAGCCAGGAACTTGCCATAGGTTTAATAGAAAAAAACGGCCATTCCGTATCGGTTGCGTGTACGGGCACAGAGGCCATTGCCGCCCTTGCCAGGAATCGCTTTGATGTCGTGCTTATGGATGTGGAAATGCCGCAGATGAACGGCCTTGAGGCAACACGCTACATAAGGAACTCGAAATCCGGGGACTTCAACCCCAACATACCCATAATAGCCATGACCGCAAACGCCTTTCAGGATGACAAGGAGCGTTGCCTCAGTGCCGGGATGAACGACTATATTTCCAAGCCTATATCGGTTGTCCAACTGTTAGAAGTGATTGAACGCACGATGGGCGGCCTTTCGGCACAAGGGCAATACCCTCCGGTTGAGGTCAGCAAAAATGATATATTCGACAAAGATGAACTGTTTAACCGGCTTGATGACGAGGCCTTTATCAGGAAAATCTGTGCCATTTTCATAGATGACGCCGCAGTGCATATGGATAAATTAAAGAACGCCCTTGCCGCGGACAACGCCGCTGAGGTGGAGATCGTCGCGCATACTATAAAGGGTATGGCCGCAAACTTAAGTGGTATCAGGACAAAGAACGAGGCGATGCGAATGGAGATGGCCGCAAGGAAATTAGACCTCTCACAGGCGCATTCGGTCTATCCGCAACTTGAAAAGGAGATTAACGCCTTGCTTGCGGCCATTGCTGATTCAAAATTAATATAAAATAATAAAAAGGGAGGAAGAAAATGAGAATCTTAATTGCTGAGGACGATTTTACAAGCCGCACCTTGTTACAGCATTTCCTAAGCCCATATGGAGAGTGTGACGTGACGGTAAACGGTATGGAGGCAGTGGAGGCCTTTATGCTGGCAGTTGATGAGGGACAGCCCTATGACCTCATCTGTTTGGATATTATGATGCCCGAACTGGATGGAATAAAGGCCCTCAAGGCAATACGCGACAAGGAAAGGGACTCAGGTGTGGCATCGCATGACGAGGTAAAGGTAGTGATGACGACTGCCCTCGATTCCCCTAAGGACGTGATAGAGGCCTACTACAGGGGCGGCTGTACGGACTATCTGACAAAGCCTATTGATACGCAAAAGCTGTTGAACCTTCTGAAGGGATATGGCCTGATAGGTAAGTGAAAAGGCGGATAGAGAAATTATAAGGCGACTGATAAGGCGGGTTTACGGTGGCTGGCCCTTTGACTTTAAAAAAAGGGCGTGTGAGTTACTGGGCCGCCCCGCGCTGAGGACGGTGTATGAGGAGCTGTGGATTAAGAATCCGGACGGGCCGGATATCTACGCCCATATACACAGGCCGCTTAGTGCCGAAGCTGTGAATGGGGGCTATCCGGGCGTTATAATCGTGCCCGGAGGTGGTTCCCCCGGCACGGCTTATGACGGCCTCACTGAGGTCACAGCGGACGATATTGCCGCACTGGGTACGGTCGTCCTGCACTATGACCCCCAGGGAAGGGGCAGGACAACCGGCATTGAGGACTATTGGGGCGTGCGCCATCAGAGAGAACTCTCGGCCATAATCAAACAATTCTTTGATGTAGAGGGCGTAAACCGTGAAAACGTGGGGATTTTGGCCTTCTCCATAGGGATAACAACTGCCGCTGGCGCGCTTTGCAGATTTCCCGTTGCCGACTGCCAGATAAAATACCTGTTTGACTGGGAAGGCCCTTCTAACAGGGCCAATATCACAAAAAACGACACGCATGAACCCCTTATGGACTTTCCCATGTCAAATGACGAATTTTGGAGAGCGCGCGAGGCCGCCGCCTTCATCGGTGGCATAACCTGCGATTATTTCAGGTATCAGGCCGCCACTGACCACATGCAAGGCGCCTATAAGGGGCACGCCATAGAGCTTCTGAATAAGGCCAGTGCGGGTTTGGCGCGTTCAACCAGGTGTAACGACAACCCTCCAAATTGTTATTATGAGGAGGCCAATCCTCAAAGGTATAAATGGGTACCCACGCAGACTAATCAGAAGGGCCAAATATTGAAATACCTGCTTGAGATGCAAAATGCAGTATAAAATAATAAACAGGAAAAAACTCATCGCAACCGCGGCGGCCGACATGATAGGAGGAATCCTCCACGCCCCATTGAAATTATTCAAAAGGCATAGGGACATAGACCCCCAACAGATAAACACCATACTGGTAATCCGCACCGCCTATATCGGAGACGCCATAATGACTGTGCCAATACTCAAACCCCTGAGGGCTGGATTTCCCAACGCCGAAATTTCCTTTTTGACCTCAAGCGGGGCCGCGCCCGCCCTTGAAACCAACCCGTACATACATGACATAATCGCCTATGACCCGTTGTGGTTTTATGCCCCCTATAAAAAGAGGAAATACAGGGAAAATGGAAAAAAGAGAAAGACATATCCTGCGCTCATGCGGGAGCTAAGGGGGCGGAGATTCGACCTTGTCATAGAGGCTCGGGGCGATATCAGGGATATCCTCATGCTTGTCAGGCCATTGGACGCGAGGTATAAGGTAAGCTACGACGTCGGTGGCGGAGGTTTTTTACTGACGCACGTGGTACCCTACGGCGGGCTGAGGCATAAGGTAGAGTATCACCTTGATATTGCGAGATATTTGGGCTGTCCTATCACTGAAATAGAATGGGGCGTTTATCTGACAAAAGAGGAGAAGGCCAACACAAGGAAATTCCTGAGAGACAATAGTATAAAAAAACCCTTCATCGCCGTACATCCCGGCGTGAGGATTCCACTTAAGAAATGGCAATTAGAGAAATATGCGGAACTCTATGACGCAATAGCGCGGGATTTGGGCATGAGGGTGGTCATAACTGCCTCCAACAAAGACACAGATTATGTAAAGGCGATGTTAAGGCTGATGAGGACAACGCCAGTGGATTTAACGGGGAGGCTGACGCTGCGGGAACTTGCCGGTGTGCTATCTGAGTCTCTGCTATTTGTCTGCAACGACAGCGCCCCGATGCACATAGCCGCGTCAATGGGAGTGCCTGTTGTGGCCGTTTTCGGGCCATCAAAGAGTATTGAAACGGCACCCTACGGGAATCCGCACAGGGTAGTGGAGAAGGACTTCCCGTGCAGAGATACCTGTGACGAAAACACCTGCAAGCACGAGCGTTTCCATGCCTGTATGAAGGCCATAGAGGTGGAAGATGTCCTTACCGCCATAAAGGATTTACTAAAGGAGGTAAATGTTTAGATTTGACGCCTTATATGTTGACGGAGTGAGAGAGATAAAATCGGGGATTAAACAGCTCCTTGATGAGAAGTACTCAGACATGTTTCCATCGGATAAGAAGAGTAAAATTCTCATCAAACCCAATCTTAACAGCAACATGAACGCCCTCACAGGCAACACCACCGACCTCAGGGTAGTGGCAGCCGTCATAGAGTTTTTAAAAGGCCGTGGCTACAAGGACATCACCATTGGCGAGGGCACAAACAGCGGTTACTATCGCAGCAACATAAGCGTAATCGAACGATTGAGGTACGACGAGCTGGGGCTTTACTACGGCGTTATGGTAAAGGATTTTAATTACTCGGACACTGTGCCTGTATCTTTTGAAAGGGGTGTTAAGGCCGGTGTGGCAAGGGAATGCACAGAGGCGGATTTCCTTATTAACATGCCTAAGCTCAAGACGCACTTCGAGGCCGGTATGACCGTATGCCTGAAAAACCTGATAGGCTGCCTCGTCGGACAGGAAAACAAGAAAAAGGTACACGGTGCCCTGTCTGACAACATCATAAACCTGAACCAGGGCGTAAAACCACACCTGCACATAGTTGACGGCGTAATAGCCATGGAGGGGCTGGGACCTACGCGCGGCACTCCGCTTAGGTCAGGGGCGATATTCGTCGGAGACGACCCGTATATTGTTGATCTGATGTGCGCGCGGTTTGCGTCGTTCCCTTATCAGAAGATAGGCCCGCTTGCCGTTGCAAAAAGGAGAGGGCTTATCAAAGACGAGCACTTGCACTTCGTAAATGATTTCCCCCTTGAGCGTATTCATAGATTTAAGCCACCAACGGCAGGACCTCTTGCCACGTTTATACACAGCCCGAAAAGGCAAAAATATTTCCTTGCTATAAGGCGCACACCGCTGTTTAACTATCTCTGCTCTACGGAGATAGTGGGGAAACTCCTCTATCTTACCGGCCTCAGGCAGGATGTCTTTATCAGAGACGAGATGCGGTGGGAGGGGCTGTCCCTGAAAAAGGGGAAATGTACAGACTGTGGTATATGCGCCCGGTACTGCCTGACAGAGATAGACCTTCCTCATGTGCTTGACAAGGCGGCGGGGATGGACAATGGGTGGCAGCAGAGGTGCATACACTGTCTCTACTGCTTTAGCGTGTGTCCGGAGTCAGCCATAGAGTTTCACGGCACACAAGGGTTTATGGAAGAACAGGTAAGGCAGTACGGTGACGTCATAAAAGAGATGGTGAAATGAGAAAAGAAAAAGATTTTCGGATAACGTTTCTAAACCCGCCCTATATGAAAAAGTTCTCCAGGGCGCAGCGAAGCCCGGCGGTTACAAAAAGCGGCACGCTGTACTATCCTATGTGGCTTGCCTATGCGGCGGGGGCCTCGGAGATGGCCGGTTTTTCAATAGATTTGATAGACGCCCCCGCCGACGGCCTCGATGTGGCCTCTGTAACGCGGAGGATAAAGACATTCAGCCCGTCTCTTGTCGTAGTGGATACCAGTACGCCAAGCATTTATAATGACGCGCAGATTTGCGAAACACTAAAGGCCACGCTCCCTGACGCGTTCATAGCCGTGGTGGGTACGCATGTCTCTGCCTTGCCGCAGGAGTGCCTGAGGCTAAGCCCCGCCATAGACGCCGCGGCGGTTGGGGAATATGATTATACGATAGCGGAACTTGCTGCGGCACTATATAATAAAACGCCGGTAGCCGCCGTTGCCGGTCTTTGGTTCAAAGACGGCACAAACTCCGGGCCGAGGCCGGCGATTGCCAACCTTGATGAGCTGCCGTTTGTAAGCCGCGTCTACAAGCGGTTCTTAAAGATGGAGAACTATTTTAATCCCAACGCCCTATTCCCGATGGTCACAATTACCACAAGCCGCGGCTGCCCGCACGAGTGTATATTTTGCGTATATCCGCAGACGCTGATGGGGCATAAGCTGAGGCAGCGCAGTGTGGACAATGTCCTTGACGAGATAGAATATATAATCAGCGCCTTTGACGGCGTGAAGGCGATATTCTTTGAAGACGACACGTTTACGGCCAACCGCAAGCGTTGTGTGGAGCTATCAGAGGGAATAATAAAAAGGGGAGTAAAAATCTCGTGGACGGCAAACGCCAGAGCGACGCTTGACTATGAGACGATGGGCGTGATGCGCCGCGCGGGGTGCCGCTCATTTTGCGTGGGGTTTGAAAGTGGAAGCCAGCAGATGCTTGATAACATAAAAAAGCGGACAGTCATAGATGATATGGGTAAATTCATGGAGGCGGCGAGGAAGGCCGGAATCTTAGTTCATGGATGCTTCATGGTCGGCCTGCCCGGTGAGACAAAGGCGACGATGGCAATGACGCTTGACCTTGCAAAGAGGCTCAATCCCGACACCGTCCAGTTCTATCCCATGATGATATACCCTGGCACAGGGGCCTATGACTGGTACAGCGAAAGGGGCTTGTTGACGACGAAGGATTTCTCCAAATGGCTGACCCCCGCGGGGCTTCACAATACTGTGATAAGGACCGAAGAGCTGTCCTCAGAGGAACTGGTGCGTTTTTGCGATGACGCCCGAAGGAAGTTTTACCTGCGTCCGGCGTATCTGCTGTATAAACTCAGGCAGGTCATAGCCCACCCGCAGGAGCTGAAAAGGACTGTGAAATCTGCCCGGACATTTATGAAATATCTCCTTAGAGGCTCTGACGTCAGAAAAGGGAAAGACTGCGGTTGTGATTAAGGCATCGGTAGTAGTCCCCGCCTATAACTCTGAAAAGACCATTGCGCGCTCTATAGAGGCCCTGCTCAGGCAGACCTGCCCTGCGGGGAACTATGAGGTAATCGTCATAGACGACGGCTCCACTGACGCAACGGCAGAGATAGCAAAGTCCTATCCAGTCAGATACTATCACAAACAAAACGGCGGCCCGGCCTCAGCAAGAAACATGGGCGTACAGGAGGCGGTAGGGGAGATAATCCTCTTTACCGACGCCGACTGCGTTGCCACAGAGTCGTGGATAGAGGAGATGTTAAGGCCATTTACCGACCCCCAGGTGTCGGCGGTAAAGGGGGCATACAGGACGAATCAGCGGCAGTTGACGGCCAGATTCGCACAGGTGGAGTTCGAAGAGAGATTCGCGATGCTCAGGAAGTCCGCGTCCATTGATATGATAGACACATACGCGGCGGCCTTCAGAAAGTCAGTTTTTACCGGCGCTGGAGGGTTTGACGAATCCTTTCCTGTTGCCAATAACGAAGACACAGACCTGTCGTATAAACTTTCTGCGGCGGGACATAAGATGGTATTCAATGGCAACGCCATCGTGTATCATTTGAACCACCCGGCCTCGGTTGGGCGCTATGGCAGGATTAAATTTCTGCGCGGGTTTTGGCGGATGGTCGTCTATAAGAGATACCCTGATAAGATGATCAAAGATACATACACGCCCCAGAGCCTGAAAATCCAGATATTGACTCTCTTTGGCGGTGCGTTTTTTCTCGCGCTTTCGGCGTTTATTCATGCGGCGGCATACGCGTCCCTGTTATTGTTTATAATATTTTTATTATTAACTGCCCGGTTTGCCGCCTTCGCGTTTAACAAAGACAAGGCGGTGGGGTTGACGTCGCCATTTTTCATAGCCCTGAGGGCCGCATCCATAGGACTTGGGGTGTTGTATTATTTTGTCAGCGCCCCGAAATGCCGTTGTAATCACTGCCCCCCGAAAAATAATTAAATAAGGCTTATCGGCCTGATACACCCTCGCGCTGTCCTTTGTTGAATTAACCATCGTGCAGATATAGGCGGCCCCCACCAGCAAATATAAATACCAGGTGGCAATCATAATACACCTGATTCCATTTCTAAATCATACCTACAATAATATATTTTATCTCACTCCGCGACAAAAAATTGTCATCACCCTTCTTGTCTTGTAGTCATTCCGGCTTGTCCGGAATCGTATTTGGCTTGAGGATGTGCTGAGACAGATTCCGGACAAGCCGGAATGACAGACTAAGATATTTCATAAATACACTAATCATTGATTATTAATGCACATATGATTTAAAAATAGAATGACAATAAATGCGTGTTTGCCCTGAGTGACTTCCACAAAAGTTGAAATCTATCCGCCGATTATGTTAG
This sequence comes from Nitrospirota bacterium, assembly GCA_015233685.1. Classification (GTDB taxonomy): domain Bacteria; phylum Nitrospirota; class Thermodesulfovibrionia; order Thermodesulfovibrionales; family Magnetobacteriaceae; genus Magnetominusculus; species Magnetominusculus dajiuhuensis. Next base: position 10,877 of record JADFXF010000051.1, read on the forward strand.
ATTTGTACTGTAAATGGAGGAATGCCAATACAATGAAAATTACCCTCATCAGCCCGTACCCTGATATAACCACCTTCGGGTTAAGAACAATATCGGCGTACCTTAAGCAACACGGCCACCAAACACAACTGCTGTTTCTGCCAGACCCGCAAGGCGACAACATCATCTTTGGCAAGGACAGGTACGCCCCTCACACCATGGACGAGGCGGTTGAGATATGCAGGGGGGCAGATTTAATCGGCATAACGCTGATGACGAATCATTTTGACTGCGCCGTGCAGATTACAAAGAAATTAAAATCTGCCTTTAATTCCCCTGTGATATGGGGCGGCGTTCATCCCACCATCAGGCCGAAAGAGTGTCTTGAGTTTGCCGACATGGTCTGCGTTGGCGACGGTGAGGAGGCAATGCTCGAAGTTGCCAACAATATTGCCGAAGGCAGGGACTGTTCCGGTATTGGCAACGTTTGGAGTAAATCCACTGGCAATATTATTAAATCAAACCCCGTCAGGCCGCTTTCTGGCAGCCTTGACAGCTATCCCATGCCGGATTACTCGTTTACTGGCCACTATGCCTTGTCAGACGGGCAAATTGTGCCGCTGACAAACGCCCTCACAAAGCAATTTCTTGAGCGTGGAACTGTGTCGGCCTATCTGAAGAGAATCGGCTATCAGACAATGACCGGCAGGGGTTGTCCGCATAAGTGCACATACTGCATAAACGACACCATAAAAAACCTCTACAGCGGCAAGGGTTATCTCCGTTGGAGGACTACCGGCCACGTCATTGACGAACTCCTGTGGGTGAAAGAACATATGCCCTATGTCGGCTTTATCTGGATATCCGACGACGCGTTTTTTGCCCGCGGGTTGAAAAATATTGAGGAATTTTGCAAGGAATACAAAGCGAAGATTGCGCTTCCGTTTACGTGTCTGGCAAGCCCTCTCACAGTGACCGAACAGAAGATGGAACTGCTTGTTGACGCCGGCCTGATATATCTTCAAATGGGGGTTGAGAGCGCCAGCAAGAGGATTCAGGACCTCTTTAACCGCTCAGCCATGTCAAACGACAAGATGATGAGCGCCATCAATATAATCAACAAGTACAAAGACAAGATGTACCCGCCGAGCTATGATTTCATACTCGATGTCCCCTATGAGACCGACAAAGACAAGGTTGAAAGCCTCAGGTTTATCGCCAACATTCCAAAACCATTTCGACTTCAGCCGTTTTCCCTTGTCCTCTATCCCGATACAAAACTCTACAATATGGCAAGAGACGACGGCCTTATCGCAGACGACAAAAGGGACATCTACTCAAAGTCCTACACCATGAGGCAGCCCAATTATTTGAATCTCCTTATGACACTCGCAAGGGGTGGCAAATTCCCCAACACCCTGTTAAAATTCCTCACTGCCCCCGGCATCGTTGACGTCTTAAACGCCAGGGCGCTAAGGCCCGTATTTAAGCGTTTTTATCTCGGTCTGCAAATGGCCTACCGGCTGGCAAAGGGACTTGGAGGCCGACAATAAGAGTTCTCCTGATTCAATCCTACCTCGGCGGCGGGGAGCGCCTTGTATTCCCGCTCGGACTGGCCTGCCTTAGGGCACAGCTTACCGCCCACGAAGTCATGGCCATTGACCTCAACGTGTGCCATCGCCCGTTTGATGAGTTAAGGAACACCCTCGTGGCCTTTCGGCCTGAAATCATAGGGATTTCTATCAGGAACATAGATTCGACTAATAAACGCCATGTGGTGTTTTATTATAATTATATTAAAGATACTTTGGACGTGATAAAGCAGGTATCGGAGGCGGTAATAGTGGCGGGCGGGTCGGGGTTTTCGATGTTCGCTGAGGAGATTATGAAAGATGAGCGCCGAATTGACTTTGGGGTATTTCTTGAAGGCGAGATAACATTTCCCCTTCTCATCGAAAACATCTCTGACCCTGAGAAGGTTGCCTCTGTGTATTATCGAAAAAATGGCAAGGTGCTCTTCACAGGCACGGCTGCCTCCGCCGATGTAGGTGTCTTAAAGGTGCCGCCGCGGGCCGAAATGAATATCGGGCAATACAGAAAGATTAGCGGTGCCATAGGTGTGGAGACTAAGAGGGGCTGCGCCTTAAACTGCATATACTGTGTTTATGGGTTTTTAAACGGCAAGACCATGAGATTAAGACCCCCATCAGTTGTAGTTGACGAAATCGAAGACCTTGCCCTAAACAGCGGCGTAATGGACTTTACCTTTGTAGATTCCATGTTCAACGTACCCAAAAGACATGCCGGGCAGATATGTGAGGAGCTGATTCGGCGCAATATAAAAGGCCTGTCATGGTCGGCCTGGTTTTGTGAAAAGTCAATGGATAAGGAGTTTATAAATCTCATTAAACGCGCCGGCTGCAGGACAACCATCCTGTCGCCGGACGGTTTTTCAGACACCGTCCTTGAAGGGCTTGGCAAAAATATAACTAAAGGCGACATCATAAGGACATACGAACTGCTCAGGGCAGCAGGTGGTATTGAGGTAAGCTATAATTTCTTTAAGAACCCGCCCGGACAAGACGTCAGGACATTTATAGAGCTTATGGCTTTTTCCCTAAAGGCCAAGTCACAGATGGGCAACAGGGTTCACTTCGAGTTTAACTCAATGAGAATCGAACCCCACACCGCGCTATACAAGACTGCCCTTGCCGAGGGTGTAGTTGCAGAGGGGGATGACCTTCTCTATCCGAAATACTATACCAACCCGAGGACACCCTACATTGAGACAATGTTTAACGCTCTCATAATACTAAAAGAACTGAGGCGCTGAGATAGATGGAAAGACAATCTGTCTGCGCCGTAGTGGTAACTTACAATCGCAGGGAACTCCTGCTTGAGTGCCTTGAGGCGCTGAAGGGCCAGACCCTGCCCTTAGACGCCATATATTTAATAGACAACGCCTCAACCGATTCCACGCCTCAACTGCTCCTTGAGTCAGGGTTCATAGACATTATCCCACCTGACGGCCTGACAGAACCCGTCGGGTATCATAAGAAATTAAGCGCCACCTCCATAGACATATACTACGTTCGGATGCACAGGAACACCGGCGGCGCGGGGGGATTTCACGAGGGGGTCAGGCGTGCGTATGACAGCGGGGCGCACTGGCTCTGGCTGATGGACGACGATGTGGAGCCGGTCAAAGACGCCCTTGAGGTGATGCTGTCGTATACGGCGGTGGGGGAGTGTGTACTGCCGAACAAGAAATTCGCCGACGGCACCATCCTCAGTGACGACAGTCATTTCTCCCTGAGCATGGGGAAGATGATGCCGGTAAGGAATGGGGAGTTTGCCCAACACAGCAGATTTTCGTTTAAAAACTACGCCACGTTTGAGGGGATGCTGATAAGCCGTCGCATTGTTGAACAAATCGGCTATCCGGACAGGAGATTTTTCTACCTAGGCGATGATTTTGTCTATGGAATTATGGCCTCTTTATATACGAACATCGTGTTTATCAAAGACGGTCTGTTTTATAAAAAGCTGAAAAGGCAGGACGCAAAGAGCCTCATGGGCAGAGAGAGCATTCGCCTCAAGGACATGGAGATATATTACAGGGTAAGAAACATGTTTTTGATATTTGAGTATATGAAAAAGATAGGCACGTTTTCGCCTCTGGCCTATGTCTCATTATTTATGAACACCATCAAGTCCGCCCTTGGCATAGTGGTGTACGATAAAAGCCTGCGAAGGCTCTATCTCTTGTTTAAGGGCCTGACAGATGGCGTACTGAAAAGGTTTACCAAATGGTAACGAAAGAGAGCATTTTTCGAGACATCCTGAGACTAATCGTCTGGTATCCCCTGCGGTGGACGGTAGAGGCGATGCCGGTTGCCTCCGGCCTCAGATTATTAAACAGAATGGGTGAGCTGCATTTTGCCCTGTCAGGGGGAAAGGCTGCGATACTTAAAGACAATCTCTCCAGATTTATGACAATCGAAGACGGGCAAAAGTCAAAGATTATAAAAGAGTACTTTAAAAACCACTACGTTGACAGGCTGGTAATATTTCTATTCCCGAAATTTCACACCCGGCAGGTAGGGCAGACCATTGATTTCGAGGGACTTGAACATCTTGATACCGCGCTGAAAAAGGGGAAGGGCGTTATACTTGTCCACGGGCACTTCGGGCCTGTGCACATACCACTTGTTGCCCTGGCGAGGCTTGGATACAGGATGAGGCAGATAGGGCTTCCATCGGACGACGGGTTGAGCTGGATAGGCAGACATGTCGCCTTCAGGCTGAGACTGAGGTATGAGGCAAAAATCCCCGCCGCGATAGTAAACGCCGAATCCTTTCTAAGGCCAATATTCCTGTGGCTTAAAGACGGAGGCGTGGTGATGGTAACGGGAGATGGAAGCGGCACGCAAAAACATGTGGGAAGGCACGATGTGTTCGATTTCTTAGGGCACAGGGTATTATTTCCGCTTGGGCCGGCGATACTGGCCGAAAAAACAGGGGCGGAGATATTGCCGTTGTTTGTCACACCGGGGAAAAGAAAACCATACAAAATAATAATAGGCACCCCCCTTGTCGGGCCAGAAGAGCCACGAGACATCCACACCATAACCAAACGCTTTATAAGTGAACTGGAGGGCAAAATAAAGGCCTATCCCGCGTACATGCACTTTCTCGACAGGTTTAAAGTTGGTGAATATGTGCTTGATACCTGTGATACTAAAACGTAGCCATTGACGTAAGTGTCTGTCTTATGTTGGCATTGGCTGCGAAAGGAAATACATTTAATGGTACCCCAAACTGGTCTTTTTATACGGTAATTTTGTTCTAACGAATAAAACAAGTTATCATCGGAAGTTGCAATGATTTCCAGACTATTCTTTTCTTTGGCTGTCATTCCGGCTTGTCCGGAATCTATCCTTATATCTCAGAATAGGCAAAATCATCATGGAACAACCACTTATTCCATTTCTAAATCATACCTACAATAATATATTTTATCTCACTCCGCGACAAAAATTGTCATCACCCTTCTTGTCTTGTCGTCATTCCGGCTTGTCCGGAATCGTATTTGGCTTGAGGATGTG
>JADFXF010000052.1 GCA_015233685.1 Nitrospirota bacterium
ACGCGCGGCTGCCCGTTTAACTGCGAGTTCTGCTCTGTGACAAGCTCCTTCGGCGGGCGGTTCAGAAACAGGCCGGTTGACGAGGTGGAGCGTGAGATTCAGTCATTAAAACCCTTTGAGCAGCGGTTTATCTTAAAGAACACGGTATTCTTTGTTGATGACAACATAATCGGCAACCGCGCCCACGCCAAAGAGATGCTTACGCGCATAAAGCCTTACAATTTGAAGTGGCTGGGCCAGGCCTCAAGCAACATCGCCAAAGACGACGAGCTGCTCAAACTCTGCAAAGACAGCGGCTGCATGGGCCTGCTTGTGGGATTTGAATCACTGTCAAAAGCCAATCTCTTAAAAATGGGCAAGGGGTTTAACAAACCGGACGACTATGTCGAAATCGTGAAAAGGTTCCATGAGCATGGGCTTGGTATAGACGGGGCATTTGTCTTCGGTTTCGACGATGACGACGAGGGCGTGTTTGACCGGACTATTGAGTTCACCGTAAGGGCCAAACTTGATGTCTGTTATTTCTCTGTCCTGACCCCGTACCCCGGCACGAAGCTCTATGAGCAAATGGAGGCGGAGGGCAGGATTATAGAGAGGGACTGGTCATACTACAATACGAATAACGTGGTCTTTAAGCCCAGGCTCCTGTCGCCTCAAAGGCTCTTATCCGGCTACTATAAGGCGCTTAAGGAGGCATATTCGTATCCAAATATTGTCAGGCGGCTCTGGGGCAATGGTTCGTACAAGAATTTCTTTTATCCAATGAACTTTGGCTTCAGGCAATCAATTAATAAGACTACAAGACGCGGGCAGGATTTTAACATGCCAGAAAATATAAAGAAAGTGGGGGGATAAAGCCCATATGCACCGTGTGCTGATTCTTGACGGGCTGTGGAACAAGACGCTTGCCGCCGTGAGGTCACTTGGCAGGAGGGGTTTTTATGTGGCCGCAGGCGAATGGACGCGCTTTGCAACGGCGCTGTTTTCAAACTATTGCGGCAAACGGTTAATCTACCCATCGCCACAGGAGAGGCCGGCGATGTTTCTTGATTGGCTTGAGGACGAACTCAAAAAGAACGAATATGATGTACTGATGCCGATGGAGCTTCTGACACAGACACTGATAACGTCGCAGAGGGAGCGGCTTTCTAAGTATTGCCGCATCCCGTTTGCCGATGTTTCTCTGGCGCTGAGGCTTCATAACAAGGCATTTCTGATGAAATATGCCCGTGAAAAGGGCTTTGATATCCCAAAGACGTATATTGTTGACGATTTAGGCCAGTTACCAGCCCTTGCCGGGGAGCTGCCCTTCCCTGTTGTCATCAAGCCACAGATGAGCTCAGGGGCAAGGGGTATCAGGTATGTCACCAGGAAGGAGGATTTCGTAAAGCAATACAAAAAGGTGCACAGGCAATACGAATTTCCCATTGTACAGGAGCGAATCCCCGACGGAGGCGACGCCATTGGGGTGTGCCTCCTTCTTAACAACGACTCAGAGGTGAGGGCGTCGTTTGTCTATAAGCGGCTGAGGGAGTACCCTATCAGGGGCGGGCCAAGCACACTGAGGGCAAGCATAAAGAGAGACGACGTAAGATACATTGCTGAATCCCTGCTGAGGTATTTCAAGTGGACTGGCGTTGCCCATATAGAGTTTAAGGTTGACCCAAGAGACGGTACGCCTAAGCTGCTTGAGATAAATCCGAGGTTTTGGGGCTCGTTGCAGCTTGCAATCAACGCAGGCGTAGATTTCCCCTATTTATTGTATAAACTAGCCATGGACGGCGACATCGCCCCGGTAACCGAATACAAGACGGGCGTGATGTGCAGGTGGATTATCCCCGGCGATTTGCTTCATTTCATAATGAATCCCAATAGATTTAGCATGAGCCCGGGGTTTTTCGACATGACAATAAAGGACGACCTTTTTTCCCTTAGAGACCCCATGCCGGTAATAGGCCGGCTGTCCTCGGCGTTAACACTCCTGTACAATAAAGAGATGCAGAACTTGTTTCTGCGCAGATGAGGCCATGCGCCCAACAATAAACGCCTTTACCGTAGACCTTGAGGACTGGTACCATGTCTGCGGCGTGGACGCCTGTTCTGACCCCGCGACATGGGCATCCTACGAACGCCGCATAACCGGCAGCACCGCTAAGATACTCTCTCTTTTGAGACGCTACGGCGTAAAGGCCACGTTTTTCGTACTTGGCTACATAGCTGCCAACGAACCAGCCCTGATAAAGGAAATAGCGGGCGAAGGACATGAGCTGGCAACACATGGGTTTTTCCACCGGCGTGTATATGAGATGTCAGAAATGGAGTTCGACGCTGACATCGGACGCTCAATAGAGGCAATCTCGACGATTACAAAGGCCCGTGTGCTTGGGTTTCGCGCCCCTGAGTGGTCAATTCGCAGGGAGAACTTTTGGGCGTTTGATGTGCTGAGAAGACACGGCATTGAGTATGACTCAAGCCTTGTGCCAATGTCTTTTATGGGCTGCCGCGACTATCCCCGCCTGCCCGTTAAACTTCAGACCAGATACGGTGAGATAGTGGAATTCCCACTGACAACCGCGAGATTATTCCACGAAAACGTGCCCTTTTCGGGCGGACTGCCTCTTCGTATAGCGCCGTATTTTTATGTGCTGTCAAAGCTCCGGAGTATGAACCGCCGGGGCATTCCGGCAGTAGTCTATGTTCATCCGTGGGAGTTCGATACGGCCCAGCCAAAGCTCAATCTGCCTCTCAGCCGGAGGTTCATGCACTATTTCAACATAGGCGTTACGGGCAGAAAAGTAGAGGGATTATTAAAGCGTCTGCCGTTTGCCCCTATGAAAGACGTCGTCACGGCATATTTTTCCTGACAGGAAATTTTTTTCTGAATTTACGGAAATAATGTTGACTTTTTGGGGGGAAATGTATTTAATATATGAGTTCTGGTAGACTTACGCGATGGGGGATATTATAACGATTGTGATATTAAGTATGGGTTTCAAGAGGGTTAAAGAGGGGGTCAGATGAGAAAAACGGTATTGATTGTGATTATGGCGTTGTTCGTATTTAACGCGGGGATGTTAATGGCGGCAGATAGCAGCCTTGATGAGGGTATCAACCAGCTTAAAGAAGAGAATTTCGAGGAGGCTATAGTATTTTTCAAAAAGGCAAAGGAGGCCCAACCGGGCTCATCCGCTATTTCCTACTATTTGGGTGTTGCACTTAAGAAAACCGGAGATACAAAGGGGGCTGAGGAGAATTTTATCGAGGCCCTGACCGTTGTGCCGCCGGTTGAAGAGGCCTATACGGAACTGATAGAGGTTTACTATACCCAGGACAAGCTGAAAGAGGCCAAAGAGTGGATAGCAAAGGCCGAGGCTGCGAAGGCCAGGCCGGGCAGCGTAGCCTTCCTGAAGGGGCTTGTATTGTTAAAGGATGGCGACAACGACGGTGCCATAGAGGCCTTTAACAAGGCAAAGGAGCTTGACTCTTCGTTGACTCAGACGGTAAATTACCAGCTCGCCGCCGCATATAACAGGCAACGCAGATTTACCGATGCAAAGACAGCCCTTGCGGCAGTCATAGAGGCCGACCCTTCGTCGGATATGGCCTCATTCGCTAAGGAATACCAAAAGGCGGTCGAGGAAAATATCTCCGCAAACAGGGAATGGCGCTTTGCCATTGGTATATCATACAGATACGACGACAATGTCTTGCTGAAGCCTGAGAGTGGAATCCCCGGAGTGGAGATATCAGGGGAGAGAGACAGCGCCATATTAAATACGCTTCGAATAGACTACCAGCCAAACCTGGGTAACACGTGGTTCCTTAACATGCAGTACAATCTGATAAGCAACTACTACTTCCATAACGCCAGCCACGACCTTCTGATACAGTCCCTTACGGCAAATCCCGGATATGGCTTCAAAGACGGTGCCATATATCTGCCCATAACCTATAACTATGCCCTATTAAATGGAAGCAAATATATGGGGCTTTTGTCGGCAAAACCGACGGTTAACTGGATGTTTGAGAAAGACCATATCGCGCAGGCGTTCGTGGGTTATGAAAGAAGAGACATGCTTGGCGACATATCCGACCCGGACGAAGACAGGACTGGCAACAGATACCTGACCGGCTTAGGCTATATATATCTATTGTCACACGGCAAGGGGATGCTGAACTTCAGATATGAGTATTCCTCTGACATGACCCAAGGGCAGAACTGGGCCAACATGGGCAACAAGCTGACGGCCGGGGCCACGATTCCTATTGTTCAGGACGTGTATGGAGTTTTAAACTTCGAGGCTTTTTTCCAGAGATACTACAACGAAAACACGTTCTTCGGCTTCAAAAGAAAGGACGACACTTATACCGCCACCGCCAGCGTAGTATGGCAGGCAACGAAATTTATGGACGTAAGTATGCAATATTCACACACGACGGCAGACTCGAATATTTATCTGTATCAATATAACCGTAACATGTACACTACCGGCGTAGAATTCAAGTTCTAGACAACTAAAAAAGCATAGGAGGGGCGTTTTATGATAAGACAAAGGGCACGTATATCAATATATATAGCACTGGCACTGGTAATATTTCTAACGGCAGGGACTGTGGCCCGGGCCGAGACCGAAATCGGCAAGGTGACGTTTGTAGAGGGCAAGTGTGACGTCCTAAGAGGCGGCAATCTCCCCGCGAAACCACTTCAACTACAAGACCCTATATTCGAAAAAGACACCGTCAGGACAAAGGCGGCCTCAAAGGCCGAAATCTCTTTCAAAGACGGCAACATGCTTCGCCTGGCTCAGAGTACCCGAATAGACATCAGCGAATATATCTCAAACAATGAACAAAACAAAGGCAAGGTTGCCCTTCCCCGCGGACATGTGCGCGCAATAGTGGACAAGGACATAGCCAAGCGCATAGCGGATGCTCCCTCTGCAAATCATTTCGAGGTTCAGACCCCTAACGTCGTAGCGGGCGTTCGAGGCTCTGATGGCGATGTCATGTTCGAGCCGACATCAGGCGATACGATTGTCGCAATCAGAGAGGGCGTCTTTTATGTGTATAATATGCGCTTCCCTGATAATACAACCGATGTAACCGCCGGCAATGTGGTAGTGATACCTCAACACGCCCCGCCAGGACATCAAAGGCCTGTAACTACTACCGAAACTCAAAAGAACGAAAAGTCCACCGACCCTGATAAAAAGGACTCCAGCCAGTCGGGCACTCAGAGTTCATCCACCACCAGCACAACAACACCAGCTACCAGCACTGTCACTAGCACAGCAACGCAGGTTGACAACACTGTTAAGAACATAAACACGGTAACGAATGTCATATCTCCGGACACGAATGTCTACCAGCCGCCGGTTACTCAGTACACAACAACGGAGCCAATGACAACGCCAACTCCAACACCAACACCTACGCCAACTCCAACGCCGACACCTACGCCGACACCAACTCCAACGCCAACACCTACGCCGACTCCGGCACCAACCCCTACGCCTACGCCGGTAAAGACCTATAATTTTGGAGGAACAATCACCGGTTCGCAATATGCGCTATATAGCGGTTCAGCTAACAATTTTACAACCGGCGGTTCAATAGCCGGAAGCATGACATCCGGCACCTATTCGGGTGCGTATACGCCGTTTAGTTTCACCGCCTCCGGTACATCCAGCCAGCCGAGTGGTTATCCTCTCTGGACATTTTCTATCGGCACCTCCTCGGCATATTCATATATAAACATGAACGCCTCAGCCGCGGGTGTGACCACCAGCAGCGGCAACCTCGGGAGTTTCGCCGGTACGTATACGAATTCTTATGACAACACGCAGGGCTTTGTTGTGTCATATTCGACGGCAGGTGGGCTGTTCTATCCCTCATCAGGCACAAACGGCGCATGGAGCGCCACAGGGCAGCTTGTAACCGTTCCAATAGACCCAACCCACGGGATTTATGGTTATGGGACGAATTATTATGGATTTAACAATGTCACCGGCCCGACGAGCAGGGTTGACTATGATAATAATAAATATTTCAACATAACATCATGGAATAACGGCCTCGTGTCCGGAACAAGCTACGGTGCCTCCGCAATGGGTAATGTACCGGTTGTATCGGTGGGAACCGCGATGGGCTACTACAATGGCGGGATGTTGCAACTGACTGATATCTACAAATACATGTCGGCATCGCAGTATCTTTATCTTGCCTGCGGCAATGAGACCGGCGCCTCCGGCTGCTCAACTACCACGCCCGTTACCTCACTGTCATACCTGAACATACCGTCTGTTGAGATAGGGCGCACGAATCTCTCCGGTGCGCTGATAAGTGGTTCGGACTATGTTAATTTAAACATGAATAACGTCGTGTTCTTCGCGCCATCCACAGGGACCAAGCCGTCCATATTTACAATAGGAAGCATAACTGGGACATACAGTTTGGGGTCATACCTTACGGCCTCAACCCTCCTGACGCAAGCGAACCAGATATACCTTTCCGACTTCACTAAAACCGGAATAAACGTGTATTTCAATTTCAACACGTGGAGCGGTGGTCTGTGGAATGGCACAATAGGACCGTCATTTACAAGCGGCAACCTCTCAGGCGGCAACCTCACGGGCAGTTCGTGGAGCGGCCAGGTCACAATGAACGGCTTTGCCGGTGGGACCTTTGGTTCTGGAACCATTGCCGGTAATGGGATAGGCATCGTCAGATGAGATCTAAGTCAGGCGTGAAGGTAGCCCTGGCGTTATGTATTATGATGCTTGTTCCGGCTTTGCTCCGGGCTGAGGCGCTGAAAATCGGGGTCTTTGACATCCAGCGAATAATGAGCGAGGCCGCCTCTGTCAACACATACCGGCAGCGCTATCAAAGCACCCTTGACTTGAAACGAAAGCCATTTGACCAGACAGAAGAGGAACTAAAACAGCTCCGGCAACAAATTGATAAAGGAAAACTCAAGCCCGAAGAACAGATGGCAAAAGAAGAGGAGTTCGCCCAAAAAGTCCTCGTCGCCAAACACCAGAAGGAAGACCTTGAGGCCGAAGTTGCAAAGATGGACAGGTGGATGAAGGCACAGGTCTTCAAGGACATAAGTGCGTTACTGGAAGAGCTGAATAAAAAAGAGGACTACTCCATCATCTTCGAGAGGAGCACCGTAGCCTACTACAAAAACGCCATAGACATCACTAATAAGATAATTGAGCTGTATAATAAGAAGAAGTGACGACAGTACCAGTACCAGAAAGGGATTAACGACAAAGGACGCAGGAAAAGGATTAGCGACGAAGGGGGGGTAACCCCCCCTTCACCCCGTAAATTTCTCCACGTTTTGTCTGTTGAGTTTTGTCTGCCGCCCGTTGGCGGCTTCAGTGCGTCATCTAGTGCTGGCCGTGGATTAAACTCGGAAGACAGCGGACGCAGGTCGCTTTTTTCTCTCCCTCGTGATAACACTCAAAGAAAACCCTGTCCTTGTCAGTCGTGCCGCAAACAAAGCATTTTAATTCCATTGTAATTCCTCCGAAAGTTTGTTAGTATTCAACTACTAGTGCTCAATCGCGTTAATCTCATCTACCACCTTCTGCGGGTCAAGGTTATGCATCATAGAGCCAAAGGCAATAGTCTCCATATTGATGCCCGGACAGGTGAAGCAGCCCCCGCCAAAATGTTTCTCTATGACGGCCCTGGCACCCGGAGAATCTTTTATCACCGTACCTATTACCGAATCCTTTGTAACTTTTCCCATATCGTCCCTCCTGCTTTTAATTACGCTTTTAGATATATAATGGAATAAAGCATAGTGCCATGTGTATGATTTATATCAGATTATTAAAATAAAGGCGGGGACTGCCCTCGCTGTCAACGGCTCAAACCGGAAACTCCGGTCTTGATAGGATTATGTCAACCGTCCTGAGGCCCCTCAGCCGGAGAAGAAGGCATTGTAGAGCAACCCGCCGCCAGCAGCGTAAACACCAACAGAATTATCGAAAACAATTTCATTTCTTACCGTCCTCCGCTACGCCATTTTATTATTAGTATATCAGTCCTTGTTACAATCGTCAACCGGACATTTCTTATTTCTGTAAAATTCGTAGTACAGAAGCGGCACGGCTATGAGCGTCAGCAATGTGGCGGAGCCAGCCCCGAACATCATAGAGATGGCAAGACCCTGAAATATTGGGTCAAAGAGCATTACTAATGAACCGACAAGCACCGCCGCCGCCGTCAGGGATATGGGCATGAAGCGAACCGCCCCCGCCTTTATTATAGCGTCGGCAAGGTTTCCACTTTCCTTCCAGTCGTGCTGCATAAAGTCCACCAGCAAGATGGAGTTACGTACGATTATACCGGCAAGGGCAATAAACCCAATCATGCTGGTGGCCGTAAAAAACGCCCCCATTATCCAATGCCCGGGCAGTATCCCCACAAGCGTCAACGGTATAGGCGCCATAATTATTATCGGCGTTGTGAAGTTCTTAAACCACCCTACGACGAGTACATAAATGAGGACAAGCACAGCGCCAAAGGCTATCCCCATATCCACGAACACGTCATAGGTTATCTGCCACTCCCCATCCCACTTCAACGAGTATTGCTTCTCAAGCCATGGCATTTCAGAGAAGTGCTGCGTCAGCTCGTAGCCTTCGGGGAGCTTTAGTGCTTTCACCGCGTCTTTCATTTTCAATATCGCATAGGCAGGGCTTTCCTCCTTTCCAGCCACATCACCCACCACATAGACAACACGTCTGAGGTTTTTGTGGAAAATGGTCTTGTCCTCTGTGGTACTTACTATATTGACAAGCTCAGAAAGCGGTACTAATTTGCCCGTGGAGCTGATAACTGTCAACCCCTTGAGTTCGTTTATGCCTGAGCGCTTGTCCCTGGGGGCTTGCAGGAATATCGAAACCGGTTCTTTGGATTTACTGTCGTGAATAAGCCCTGCCGGTGTGCCCCCAAGGAATGCGTGCAGCGTGGCGGCCACTGCGGAAGGGGATACCCCGGCGATGGCCGACTTTGTCTTATCTATTTCAAATAAGTACTTGTCTTCGTCCGCCTCGACAAACCAGTCCACATCAACAACGCCGGGGGTGGTTTCAAATATATTTTTTATTTGGTGGGCCAGTTGGGTCTGCCTTGTGGGGTCAGGGCCATAAAGCTCCGCCACAAGGGTACTAAGCACCGGAGGGCCGGGTGGGATTTCGGCTACTTTTACGTTGGCACCATAGTGTTTTGCAATCTCCTGAATCGGGCCGCGTATGCGCTTTGCGACGTCGTGGCTTTGTGCGCGGCGTCTGCCTTTTTCGACGAGGTTTATCTGGATGTCGGCCGTGTTTGGCTGCTGCCTGAGGTAGTAGTGCCTGACCAGTCCATTAAAATTAAACGGCGCCGCCGTCCCGATATAAAGTTGAAAGTCCCTGACCTCCGCAACCGTTCTGACGTATTCGGCTATGGCTCGGGTTGCCCTTGCGGTTTCCTCAAGCGGCGTCCCCGCCGGCATATCTATGATTATTTGTATCTCGCTTTTGTTGTCAAATGGAAGCATTTTGACCATAACCAGTTTAAGCGGCAGGAGAAGCAGGGCAACTGCAAGAAGACCCGCAACCGTCATCAGCCCCGCAATCCTGTATCCCCTGTGCTGGATTAACGGTCTGAGCATTTTTTCGTAAAATGTCGTTATCGCTTTTCCCCCGGCTTCTTCAGCGTGGTCAGCGTGTTTGACGTTTCTTAAGACCTTGAAACTCATCCACGGTGTGACAACAAACGCGATTAAAATGGAAAAGATCATCGCCGCCGACGCCCCCACCGGTATGGGCCTCATATACGGCCCCATCAACCCGCTCACGAAGGCCATCGGCAACAGCGCCGCAATTACCGTAAACGTGGCGAGTATCGTTGGGTTTCCAACCTCGTCAACCGCCATCACCGCCCTTTGTATGCTTGCCCCGCCTGTCTTAAAATGCCGGTGAATATTCTCCACTACCACGATGGCGTCGTCAACGAGGATTCCTATGGAGAAGATAAGAGAAAACAACGTTACGCGGTTAAGCGTGTATCCATAGATGTAAGTTACCAAAAGCGTCAGGGCAAGGGTAACCGGCACTGCAACGGCAACGACGATGGATTCCTTCCAGCCCAGTGTCAGCGCGATAAGTATTATTACCGAGAACGTGGCTATCATCAGGTGGTCAAGGAGTTCGTTGGATTTTTCCTCAGCGGTCTCGCCGTAGTTTCTGGTTACGTTTATATCAATGTCTTTGGGGATTATCCAGCCCTTCATCTGTTCGGTTTTTGCAATAGCCCTATTAGCTATTGCGGTGGCATTGGAGCCGCTCTTTTTGGCCATTGAGATAGTGACGGCAGTGTGTATGTCTGCGCCGGGCCTGTCGTTTGACGCGGCATTGCCCGTAAATACATAGTTGGCGGGGTCCTCGGGGCCGTCGGAGATTGTGGCAACGTTTTTTAGGTATATGGCGGAGGCGCCGCTTGTTCCAACAACGAGATTACCCACATCTTCCGCGTTTTTCAGGAATCCACCGGTGGCCACGAGGATTTCCTTGTTGTCTTTTTGAAATGAACCGGAAGGCATTTGCGTGTTTGCCGTGTTGAACATGTCTATAATTGCAAGCGGTGAAATACCGTAGGCGCGGAGCTTGGCGGGGTCTATGGCCACCTTGAGCTGCCTTTTTTGGCCGCCTGTGATTGCTATCTCACAGATGTCGGGGTCTTTTTTCAGTTCATTGGCCATTTCCGCGGCTACTTGCCTTAGTTGGTAGCCATTATATTTTTCACCTGAAATCGTCAGCGTAAGGATTGGGACCTCGTCTATGGACTTTGGTTTTACGAGTGGTTTAGAGACACCGGGGGGGATGATGTCATAATTGGACATGAGTTTGTCGTAGAGTTTTACGAGGCTCCTCTCTGTATCCTCACCGACATGAAAACGCACGATTACCATACTCATACCGGGCCTTGTTATTGAGTATACATACTCTACGCCCTTGATTTCGTAAAGCAGGCCCTCCATCGGGCGGGTCACGCGCTCTTGCACCTCTTTGGCCGAGGCGCCCGGGTACATGACCATAACATCATACATCGGGACGATGATTTGCGGCTCTTCCTCACGCGGGGTCACCATCACGGCAAATACGCCGAGAATCAGCGAGGCCACCACTATTAACGGCGTCAGCCTTGAGTTTATGAAGGCCCCGGCAATGCGCCCTGAGATGCCAACTTTTTCCATTCTAGTTTGAGCCGGGTTTATAGTCTGGTTTATAACCGGTTATTTGGCCGCCGTCCACTGCCGTGCCACCGGTGATGACCACCTCGCCGTCTGTGACTCCAGAGAGGACTTCCAGTGTGACTCCAGAGGGGACTTCCAGTGTGACTGTTGCGGGGAATTTTCTTCCTGTTGTAATCAGCCTGTATGTTACAACGCCGTTTTCGTCCACGACATAGACGCCGCGAAGCTGTCCTTTTTCCACAACCGCTGTCTCCGGCACGTTGAGGGTTTGGCGTGGGCTGCCCTTAATGGAGGCAACGGCATAGAGGCCGCTTTTCAGGCCGCTTTTGGGCACATCTTCCGCGATAGCTATTTTGACGGAGAATGTCCTCGCCGCTGGGTCAATGTACTGGCTCACCTCGGTAATCGTGCCCTTTGTTTTAAGCGCCGGGGTATCAAGTGAGATGTCAACCTGGGTGCCCTTTTTTATATCTGCCACAATGCCCTCGTCAACATTAATGATTACGTTATAGGAGGAGGCGTCTTCAACCGTTATAAGCGGCACGCCGGGGGCTGCCATAGCGCCCGCGTCCACCATTTTTTCCCCTACTATGCCGTTAAATGGCGCCGTTATTGTCGTATAGCCCTGAAACACATGCGCCTCACTGAGGGCGGACCGGGCGCGCCGGTAGGCTGCCTCGGCCTGCGTATAGGAAAGGTCAGCAATCTTTCTCTTTGAATCTATCTCGTTGAACTCCTGTTTGGATATGACCTTTTCCTCATAGAGGTTTTTGAATCGTTCGTATGTCGTATTTGTAATGAGCTTGTTCTCCTCTGCCATGTTAAGGGCTGCCTGTGCCTCCGCAACGCCAGCGCTGGCCTGGGCTGACTTATTGGCAAACTCACCAGCTTCGATGCTAAGGAGCGTTTGGCCTGCCTTAACTATATCACCCTCTTTGACGGCAATTGACCTTATCCTGCCCATTACCTTTGAGGACAAGACGGCGATGTTTTCGGCCTTCACTGTGCCGCTGATTTCATAAACGTCATTTACGGTGTTTATTGTTATCTTAGCCGTCTTAACGCCCGTAATTGCGGGACGGGCTATCTCCTTTGTTCCGGGCTTTATCTTGTCGCCGCAACCGTAAACAACGAGGGCCAGGCATATTAATGCAAATGTTATAAAATGCTTCATTAGTTCCTCCCTGAATTGTCAACCCCAAAAAACCTGAGAATCCTGCCGCCCGTGTATTCAAGCATGGCGGCCTCAATAAGGTACTGCCCCTCTGCCGCCGCGGCGTTGGCCCTTGCCTTATCGAGGGCTGTCTGCCCGTCTAACAGTGATACCATTGGGGCAAGGGAATTGGCGTATCGTTTCGCGATCAGTCGAACGCCCTCTTCGGCGGCATTAAGGGCGTCGCGCGATAGCTCAAGCCTCCTTTGCGCCTCCTCTAATGACACGAGGGCCTCATAAACCTCATACGCTGCCTGTTGTTTCATTCCGCTGAGGAGTTGCCCCGCCTCCCCGGCCTCAAGCCGTGCCTTTGCCAGCTTTGATTCTCTCTGCAGGCCATCAAACACGTTTAGTTTCATAAAAACCCCTATCTGATAGCTCTTGCCCTCGTCGCCAAAGGGATACCTGTGCTCGTTCAACTGATAATTGCCGCCAAGGGCTATAGTGGGAAGGTATTCGGCCTTCGCGGCTTCCACAGATTTCATGGCATTCTCATGGTTTTTCTCCATCGCGGCCACGTCTGAGCGGCTCATTGCGCCCTTCAGATACTCATCGGGTGTTGCCGGGGGGTTAAAGGTAATCTTTTCATCGGCGCTGTCATAGGCCTGCTCTGACCCTATCATCAGGCCAAGGGAGCGTTTCGCAAGTCCTAGGTTTTTCACAGCGGTAACAAGGCGCATCTGAGCCTCTGACAGTGCCGTTTGTGCCTGCAGGACGTCAGAATATAGCCCCGCGCCCTTGTCAAGCCGTACCTTCGCTATGCGCATATGTTCTTTGGCGTCCTCAAGGCCTTTAGCGCTTGCGGCATAAAATGCCTTTGCTGTCTTTACTCCTGTGTATGCCTTAAATACATCGAGGACGGTCATCTCCTCAAGGCGTGTTTGCTGAAGCCCCCTGCCATCGGCGCGCACCTTCGCCATATCAATGGCTAAATATGCCTTCATGGAAAACACGGGCATTTCAAAATTAAAGCTGGTACGATAGTTGTTAATCGGGGCAGGGTCTTTCAAATCGGCCAAATCTGCGCTCGTAAAGCGTCCCTGGTCAAGTTTGGACATGAAAAAATACGTCGGGTTGTTAGTGTTGCTGTACCCCTCCTGCACTTCAAGCCTCGGCAGCAGGCCACCCCATGCGATTGATACATCTTTCCCAATGGCCTCAACCGCCCATTTGCCCGCCCTGACGCGTGGATTGTCCCTGAGGGCGGCCGCTATGGCCTCGTTCAGGGTTATAACGTTGGGGGTTGGAACGTTAGGGGTTATAACATTGGACGGCTGTTCGTTGGGTTGGCAATATGCGGGGCATACGTATGAGTTAAGAAATATGACAAGGAAAAGTGCAGCAACCGCCGCCCCCGACGATGCACATATGGTGTTTTGATTCAGCATTACGCGCTGTCAGTGTACTATATTTCACAACAATTTGTCAATGTGGTCGAGGGGGGTATTTCCTTATTTCGGTATAACATAGCCCCGTTTCGCGTTTTTGATTTCGCGCACAAGGTCTGCGATTGTGTCAATCGGCCCTGAAAGCAGGGTGTGGTAGCTGCCGACATCGCGCGGGCAGTGGGCGTCGCTTGCGTAGATGCGTGGCAGGTTGCGCTGTGTGGCAAGTTTCACGGCAAGGGCCTGTGCGGTTTGTGAGGTGTTTGAGCTGTCAACCTCAACGGCGTCAATATCGAGCTGGTAACAGTTATTGCCGCATTCCATGCTGAATCGAAATGGATGGGCGGCGATAACGGCGGCCTCACGCCTTCGCGCAATACCAATCAGTTCCTTAACAGGCATATTATAGCGCAGGCCATCCACCTTATCCAGCCCGTAAACAAGGAAATGCCCCTCAAGGCACGAGACCTCAATACCCGCCAGAAGGCGAAGCTGCCCGCCCGCCCACTGCTGCAGCTCGTCAATCTCCTGCCCTAACCAAATCGTATCATGGTCGGTAAATACAAGGACGTCCATGCCAGCGTTTATAGCCGCCTCAATAGCCTCGTGCGGGGTGGTGGTGCTGCACGGTGAAAACGGGTGGGTGTGGACATGCATATCCACTTTTAATAACCGGCTGTTCATTGATTGGCTGCTCATTGATTTGTCAATGTCCCGTTTTCTTATTCCCAAACAGGGCGGGCTGCACATAGAGCGCGTACTCGGCGCACCCCTGAACATATCTGCATCGTTTACAGACCTCTATATACTTATAGCACTGTCGTTTGGAGCAGAAGAGCTTATCTCTGTTTACAGCCATGCTGGTTTGATTATACCACAGCCGCCTCAATCTGCTCAAGCGCGCTGGACGCTATAAGCAGGGCAAATTTGTTCTCTATAATAAGGAAGCGGCAGTTGCTTGGTTTGTCATCATCCTTGTCCCTGTCCCTGTCTCTTGTCCGTCATTCCGGCTCGCAGACTGTGTCACAATTATTTTTTACAAAAAAAGTCAAAACATGTAAAACACATAGTTATATGTCTATCACTGCATTGACATTTCGACCTATGACTTTTTTCTAATACCTAAATGAGGTCAAAGATTTCATATTCTTTAGTCTGTCATTCCTGCGAAAGCAGGAATCCAGTAGTTTTAAGCATGGAACAACGTAATAATAAATGAAAGTGCCGATGAATAATGCAACTTATTGAAGAATATCATCACACAGTGGAATGATGTTCCTGGATTCCTGCTTTACCGTGAAAATCCTATGGAGCTATGGCACACACCTCCCCCTACCGTCTCTTGACAGTTTTTTTGATGATGACTCTACGCTTTTTTCCTTACATATCCAAGTTTAGTTAAGATTCGTATCCAGCGTGGAGCGTTGCGTTTTACAAGCAACGCCTCGTAATCTATCTTTGGATCGTTGTAAGGTTCTTTTTTGGTAAGTAGTGTGTAGATTACCTCCAATATCTTATGGCCGACAGCCACTATAGCACGTTTGTGTCCCCGTCTTATCACAAGCCCCTTGTACATGCGGTTGAACTGGCTTTTAGTTTTATAGCGAGTGTCAAAATAAAATTTCGAAAGAGGTTGTTTCCATGACTTGGCCTGGGTTGTTTGTGAGGTCAAGAATCGCCTCATCAAGGCGTGCAATGAGTTTTTCAATATCACGGCAATGAATATTATTAAACCAGCGTTGCTTCAGGAGTAACCATATATTTTCGATCGGGTTAAAGTCAGGCGAGTAAGGCGGAAGATATAAAGGTTCAAAGAAGTGCCAATTCAAGGATTTCTTTTTATGCCACGTTGCATTATCAATAATAATCAAATTACGTTTTCGCTGAGGTGTAATACTATTTCTAATACTAATATGCAATAATACACTTATCAAGAAGGAGGTAAGTGTATGGCAAGACGATCAGGAGGTAGGGAGCAATTGGAGCAGGCAAAAAAGGTACTGTCAAAGGCACGTA
>JADFXF010000053.1 GCA_015233685.1 Nitrospirota bacterium
CTGCTGTCAGAAACTGTTTTTCTAAGAGTCTAAACATAAGCCCGCCTTTGAAAAAATCGTAGCCATACCTCCTAATGGACACAGATACCGGCACCATGTACGCCTCGTATAAAATGCCCCTGAGATAACCGCAAATGTCGCAAGAGTCAGCATCAGAATTGCGGATATCTGAGTGGAGAGAACTATGCCGAGAATAAATTCAGTATAAATCAGAGAGATAAACAACAGATATGTAATCCATGCCCCATACCTTTTTAAAAACATCGGCACAGGCAGATTATTACCCACAAGCCTCTGAACCAAATCGTTTACCATAGCAAATGGACATATCGAACACCAAAAACGCCCTACCACCAAAAACATTAAAGGAAGAATTGACCACCACAAAAACCATGTCATCGAAAGGCCCAGGTTATATCTTGCCTCTGTCCTGCCATATAAAAGCACATAAACAAGAAAGACAAAAAACAAGGCGGTCGGCCACCGTAATACGGCAGGATACCATTTCCTTGAGAGAATATTTTTTATAAATTGGGATATATTCATTTCCCCACCCAAAACGGCCTTGATTGGCTCATGATGAAAGATGATACGTTCTGAGCCTGCTGTTGAGAAAGCTTAGCGTTGCCTTTAGGCATATTAAATAAAACAAATGCAGAAAAAATATTCTGGTTATTAAACGGCGAGGCATTGGTGTATGAATTTTGTCCCCACAGTGGCGGTGTGGCCTTATTGCCGCTGCCATCTTTAGCGTGGCATTTTGCGCAGTGTGTCGAGTACACCTTCCCCCCGTTTTGGGCATCAGGGTTTTGTGGCAATGAAACCGGAGGTAATCCAAGCCAGGGCACTTTTGAATAAATTGGAATATCGTGCGATATCCAATGCAGGTATGCAATGATACTCTGCATCTGGCGGCTCTGTGGCGGGGGCGGGCTTATGTTTAGACTCTTAGAAAAACAGTTTCTGACAGCAGTTTGCAAATCAATTACCTTAGCCTCACCGGCGCTGCCGCGCGGGTAGGTTGCCGCTGCTCCAAGAAGTGAAATACCACCGTCTTTTCCGCCCTTCGTTAAGCCGCCAAGAAAATGGCAGTTCCCGCATGAGAGCTTGCCTCCAAAATATCCTGGTGTGTTTATTAAGATATCGTACCCTGACATAACGGCGTTATGTATATTTTCCGGGGCATCATTGGGGTTAATATCCCGATATACGGGCATATATCGGGGAACTACGGTTGTACCATCATCGGCAAAAGCACATAACCCCCCATAGTAGGGTAAAACAATTATAGCAAAAACTATAGCAAGAATTATAGCAAGCATACAGTTTCTTATAAGATTCATCGGTTAATTTTTGGACTCCGTATTTTTTTCTTCCGTATTTTTCTCTAATGACTTCTCAAAGGTCAGAATATTTTTTCCATCTGCTCTGCGATATTTGAGCGAATCAGCCAAATGAACAATCAAATGGATGCCGAGACCATCCAGAGTCATTTCCTCAATCGTTTTACCAGCATCAAAGGCCGGAGCTTCAAGCGGGTTAAACTCACGGCCGTCGTCATGAACCTCTACGATAATTCGTGTCTCCTCAATTTTTTGTCTGATTTGAATAATGTGCTCTTTCCTGTCGCTGTACGCATGGGTGATAATATTTGTAAATATCTCATCAAGTATCAGATTGACGTCAAAAACCACTTCTATTGGAACCCTGTATCTCTCAAGCTCATGCGCGATGGCCATAATCCTGTCCAGCTCCAGAACACTGTTTTTCAGATTGTAAACCATCTCTTTGGGGTACTCCTGTGGTTTTTTGTCTAAAGATGCGGCTATGTATTTAAAGGCCGTTGCTGAGACTATAACCAGGCCGTTTATGGCTGCAAAGAAATATAGGATGCTCGTACTGGACAATTCCTGTTGCATTAAAAATAAGCTCCTGCTATTAAATTGTCATAGCTCAATGCGAATTGAATCTATTTCAGGTGAAATGAATCTACTTCGGACATCATAACACTACCGCATAAGTAATGTAAAGAGGTTCGCCTATTCTTCACCCCCCCTTATTCGTAACACCATTAAAAAACACACACCATTAAAAAACATTTGCCAAAATCCTCTGACCATGATAAACTACCTGACTAACAGTTCTTCTTTGAACTATTTATTTTGAACTGCTTATTTTGAATTACTTGAGTTGAATTACTTGAACTAAGGAGGCCGACGCGGTGGTTATAAAAGAATTCATAAAGGAGTTGAAACAATCGCACCCGATGTTTCAATCCATCAGTGAACGGGCGCTCATGGAATCCCTGCAGGTGTTCAGGACGTTTGAATTAAGGGAAGGGGAATCGGCAAGCATTGGCGGGTTTAGCGGCGACCTGCTGTTTGTGGTGATTGGAAAGGTGGAGGTTACCGGCGTAAACGGCGATAAAAAAGAACTTGACCCGGGGGATACCTCAAGCAAACCAATGCTCTTTCCCGAGCATCCCCAATTATTAACGATAACGGCCATTGAGGATTCATGGCTTTGCCATCTTGATGTTGACGCGTTTTCGTACCTGTCGGGATTGGAAGAGACCCTTGACGATATAAAGGCTGGGGGCAGGTATGACGCGGCATTATTGGATAAGATGAGGGCGAGCACCGCGTTTCGGAGGCTGCCGATTGAATATATAGAGGACGCGGTTAAGGGCATTTCGGAGGTGGCGGTCAGGGCTGGCGATGAGGTTATCTCCGATGGAAAGGAGATAAAGGCGTTTTATGTGATAGCCGCGGGCAGGGCGGAGGTCTTGAGGTTAAACCCGGAAAGCGGCGATATTGAAAAAACCGAAGAACTCGGGCCGGGCGATGAGATAGGCGAAGAGGCGATTATCATGGCCGCCAAAAGCCCCTGCACGGTAAGAATGCTTGAGGACGGCGTGCTGTTTGCGATGGATGTTGCGAAGTTCAGGGAAATCCTTCAAAAGCCGCTACTGGCTGAGGTCGTCCCTGAGGTAGCGCGGGCAATGTATAGCGGCGGCCACATGTTTGTGGATGTGAGGTTTGTGGAGGAGTATGAGGAATCCCACATTGTGGGCTGTGTGAACGTGCCGCTGTTTGATTTAATGAAACGCAGGGCGGAGTTTGATGATAGCAAGCAATACGTGGTGTACTGCAGAAGCGGCAGGAGGAGCGCTGTTGCGGCATTTAAGCTAAAACAGCTCAATATAGACGCCGTAAGCCTCAAAGGCGGGATAAAGGCCTGGACCTATAATGACCTATTGGAGCCAGTTTCGTAGAATATCAAATATTATGGAGGTTCGTATAACATGAAGAAAATTTACATGATAGTGCTTATTTTTTTTATTTCAGTAGTCGGCAGCGCCTACGCTGCTGAGGGGGTTAAGGTGGACATCCCTGTTGTGCTGAAGGATGTTAAGGTGGTATTTAATATGGACCACCTTGCCTTTGACGGCGATAAACCTGTTGGACTTAAATACATGCTCATGATGGCGGAACAGGTAAAGAAGTCAAATGCCATAGCTAAGGTAATTGCCATATTTCATGGCGCAGCGGCCTATATGACGCTTGCAGATGAGCCGTATAATAAATCCAGAAAAATTACCACCGGAAATCCATACAAGAAACTGATTGCGGATATGCTCGCCGCGGGCGTGGAGGTTGAGGAATGCGCGACCTCAATGGGGGCAAATGGCTGGGTAAACGCCGATTTGCTTCCCGGCGTTAAGGTAAATGGTGGCGCTGTGCTCAGGCTGATTATGCTTGGGCAGGAGGGTTATATTGCAATCCAGCCATGAGGTCTCGGGGCAACATCCGGAGTACAGATAAAACGTTGACGAAAATACGGGTGAAGGGGGGTTACCCCCCTTCGTCGTTAATCCTTGAGCTGTTGCGGGTATATTTGATATGGATGTTGTAATACGGGCAGATGCGTACCCTGAAATTGGTACGGGGCATCTGATGCGATGCATGGCCCTTGGGCAGTCGTTTAAGGACAGAGGTTGGCGCGTAGTATTCATTACTTATTGCGAGGCAGCCGGGCTTCTTGGAAGGCTTACGTCTGAGGATGGGTTTAATGTTATACCTTTGGAAAGCAAATCAGACAATGTCCTGCCGCCCTGTCACTGGGCAGTTGTTGACGGGGTCAACTTTGACGGCCGGTTTCATAAATCCATGAAAGACGCGGGCTATAAACTCCTTATTATTGACGACATGGCCGCCCTTAAAATCTACGATGGTGAATTCGTTCTAAACCAAAACATCCACGCCGACAGCCTTAAATATAACCTCAGCCCCGGCACAAGGCTCCTCTCTGGCCCGGAGTATATCCTCCTTAGGCGTGAGTTTATCAAACACCGCGGCGTAGAAAAACTCATCACAGACAAGTGCGTTAATGTCCTCATAACCCTGGGCGGGGCAGACAGGGAAAACCTCACTCAAAAGGTATTAAACTCTGTCAAAGACATAAACGATATAAAGATAACCGTTGTAGTAGGCGCGGGGAATCCGAACATCGAATCAATAAAAACGGTAGGAACAGCGGCCCCGGTAACAATTTTACAAAATGTGGCGAATATGGCGGACGTGATGGCCTCACAGGACGCCGCGGTCACATCCGGGGGCACCACAGTGTGGGAACTCGCCTTTATGGGCGTGCCCAGTGTCGTTGGCAGGATTGCCCCGATTGAGGACTACTTAGTTGCGGGACTAAACAGCCGTGGATTATTTATTGATTCGGGATGGTTTAAGACGGCCACAGAAGACGAAATCAGGGGGAACCTGTTAAAGTTACTAACGAACATGAAGCTGCGAAAGGAGATGTCCGCACTTGGGCGAAGGCTTGTTGACGGGTTTGGGCGCGACAGGGTAATAGAGGCTATGGAGGCAATATGAGACCTTATTTGAAACGTATTGTAATTTGCAAGCATCACTTATGTGAAATAATCTCCATTATCTTATCTTCACGGATATTGCCAAACACCCCGATGAGAGTGTCTTCCATAGGGATTAACGTCCACTGCCCCTCGTACTTATCGTCTACTCTGTAAAGCTGCCTCTGGCCGCGCATCACCACAGTGTATTTCGTGTTAGTGGTTTTGAAAAAATTGAGATAAGCAGCGAGCAACTTCTCAGGCTGAGGGATGAGGACAATGGAGACCTTTTCGCCGTCAAGGACATATTCCCTTTCTATTGCGTCGCGCACAAAGTCAAGGCCGCGATAGTTTTCCTTTATAAACTGTGTTGAGACTACCTTGCCAAATTTAGGAAACCTCTCAAAAAGAGTAAAAGGCTCGGCGGCGCCACCTATTGATTTCTCCACAACCGCGGCAATCCTGTCAGCCGGGACGGCGTCGTTAAATGTTATAACCTTGACGTAGTACCTTCCGGCAAAAAACAGAACACCCCTTGTCAGCGTATAACCCATCGTGCCGGTAGACACGGCCACCGCGTCTGCCGGCATCTCGTCGGTCAAGACCGCGAAGGCCTGTATGGGCTTGCCCATGTCGTAGATTTCAACAAGGGCGTCAGCCTGCGTACCGGCCTTCGCATAGTCGTAAACAGTCAGCCCGGCAAATCCCTTCGAGATAAAATACTCGGCGTGGCCGTCGTTATATTCATAGAGGTTGTCCTTCGTAAACTGGCGCGGGGGGCCGATTTTTTTGTATCCCTCAACATCAGCGGGAAGTTGAACCAACTCGGCGCTGGCCTTTTGAAACGTAGCCATTATTGCCGCCGCGTCATACCTCTGCCCCGCCGAGTATATAACCACCGCGATTAATGGCAGCAACGCCAGTAATAAATATGGCGGCCATCTGAGAGATTCTCTTGTCATCATTTACACGTTAAACGTGAGGGTCTGGTGTGTCTCACGAAGCATCTGCGCAACCGGAAGCCCATATGGACACGCCCCCGTGCACTCGGTATTTTTGCATGTCAGGCACACCTCCGCCTTGTTATTGAGCCTGGCATATGAGGTCATCGCCCGCTTTTCCATCCCGTAGTCCTTGAAATACATCTGAAACCTCAGAGAGGCCGCTATATCTACCCCGTTTGAGCACGCGCCCTCGCAAATCCCGCATCCAGTGCGGCAGTAGGAGCTGCCATGCGCGCTGGCATACTGCCTGAGAACACGCTCATCCGCGGCGGAGTATTCCTGTCCCGATGCTGGCAGATAGTTATCAAGGTCAGCAACACTTTTCATTGATACCACAAGACCATTTACCTCAGGGTGTTTCAATGTCCACTTAAAGGCCGATTGGGCAAAATCAGCGCCCTTAAAATCAAGCTGCATGTCCTTGGCACCGGCCAGTGTTTTCATTGCCACAACACCCACGCCTTTCTTTTTGGCCTCTTTGAGGACATCAGGGATTTTGGGGAATTTCATAAAATTAAACGCCGGCATTATCATCTCGTAATGGCCACTGTCAACAGCAGCCATGAGAAGGTCTTCCATGTTCGTAGGCCCGTGGGATGAGACGGCGAGGTGTCTTACCTTACCGGCCTTTTTGAGGGCTTGATAGGCCTCAAGCATATTTTCGTCCAACAGGCGCTTGAGTTCCTTTTCCTTGTCCTTGTCAACCTCGCCCATAGCGTGGACGAATACGAAATCAAGGTAGTCGGTCTTCAGGCGGGAGAGGCTTCCATCAATAGAGGCGATGTACTGGTCTTTCGTGCTGCCCAAGGGCAGGTGAGAGGGATAGGGCATGGGGTTACAGAACTTTGAGGCAAGAATAATCTTATCCCGCTTGATGTTTTTCATGGCCTCGCCGATATAGGTCTCGGATTTGCCGTAGTCCGGGGCGGTGTCGAAATAATTTATCCCCTTGTCTATTGCCCTCAGCACAAGGGAGGCCGATGGCAGACTGCCGCAGCCGCAGGAAATATCGCTCATCTTCAGGCCGGTCTTGCCGATTTCGGTATATCGTTTAACTGACACGCCGCTTTCCTCTGCCGCGTGTAAATCCGCCTTTGGTGAAATAAAGGCCGAAGCCGCCGCGGCAATCGCCCCCGCCTTTAAGAAATCACGTCTTTTCATGGTGTTATCCTCCTTGTGGTTATTTATTGTCTATACCTTCACGCACTACCATTAATGCAGGTTGCTCATGCTTTAATTTATTGTACCCCGACAAGATGCGTTAAAGCATCGCCTTCACCGTAAACTTCAAGGCATAATTGAATCGCTTCTTTGATTCTTTCAACGAGTGCATCAAGGGATTTTGCCTGCGTATGGCATCCTTTAAGTTCTGGAACACTGGCGATGAAGAAACCCTCTTCATCCTGTTCTATGATTACAGTAAATTCCCTTTCCATAATCACTCCCTATGTTACAACAACGCCCGCGTATCCTACGACGCGGTCATAGTCGCCGCTGATCTGCGCCGATGTGGTGTATTTTATTATCTCGGCCTTTGCGGCACCCAAAACGCGCGCGGCGTAGAGCATTATCGTTGCGGGCAGGTAGCCGCACATCGTTATGTGCTCCCTTTGTACCACATTGTACAGGCCGCCCGGGTCAAGTTCTAAAATCATATCAAGGGCGAGCGTGTCCTTTTGCCTTGCCTCCTGCTCAGGTAAGTAGTGGCTCATGTCTGAGCTGACCGCGATTATAATAGATTTCCCCGCGCCTCTGACTACTTCCGCAAGGGCCTCACCCGCCGCCTTACACTCCAGCGCGTCCAGGCCCATTACCGTTATCGGCACTATTGTTACGACCTTTGAGAAATGCGCTATAAAAGGAAGCTGAACCTCAAGGGAGTGCTCAAATCTGTGCGCGCTGTGCTCTTCCCTGAAAATACCAGTTTTCAGGAGTGCCCCGCCTATCTCCTCGTCTATGTCAAACGTGTGAGTGGGAACTTCCCACTGCCCGCTTGACATCATCGAAAACTTCCCGCCTAGTCCTGTGTGATTTGGCCCGATTAAGATAAAAGTATCAGGAATTTGAATGCTTGAATATACCGCCGCCGCTACCGCGCCACTATATATAAATCCGGCGTGCGGGCTAATGATGCCAATGGCCTTCTGTTTTCGTGAGGGGCTGTCGGCACCCGCTACAAATGCCTCGACCTCAGCGGCAAGGGCAGAGCCTGAGGCGCTATAAAAATGTCCTGCCACTGCTGGCGGCCTTTTCATATATGATACACCTCCATTAGTTGCGGCCAATTAACTCCGGCCATCCACGCCACGCATTAAAAGACCTCTTCGGACTCTTCCAGATAGCCCCCTTCGGTGTAGTCCATAAACCTTGTAATCTCGGATAAAAAAGTAAGATTCACCTTGACCCCCGCCGGGCCGTTTCTTTGCTTGGCGACATGGAGTTCCGCCTTGCCCTTAGAGGCAGGGTCATCCCTATTATAAACCTCGTCTCTGTATAAAAACAATATGACGTCGGCGTCCTGCTCTATCGCGCCGGATTCTCTCAAATCCGCAATCGTAGGAATAGGAGGGCGACGCTGCTCCACGAGGCGATTCAATTGGCTTAGGGCTATGACGGGGATGTTAAGCTCCTTTGCAAGCCCTTTAAGAGAACGGGATATTTCTGATATCTCCTGCTCGCGTCGCTCCACACCCGAACGCCCCCGCACAAGCTGCAGGTAATCTACGATTACCATGCCGAGACCGTGTTCCATCTTTAACCGCCGCGACTTTGACCTCATCTCAAGCACCCCTATGTCAGAGGCGTCGTCAATATAAATCGGTGCCTCGGCCAGCCTTCCGGCGGCAGAGGTCAGCCGTGGCCAGTCCTCCTGACGAAGAAACCCCTTTCTCACCCTGTTTGAATCTACCATTGCCTCTGAACACAACATTCTCAGGGCCAACTGCCTCTTCGACATTTCGAGGCTGAATATGGCCACAGGTTCTTTAACCTTAATGCCTACATGCTGGGCGATGTTGAGACACAAGGCGGTCTTTCCCATTGAAGGTCGCCCGCCTATGATTATCAAATCTCCCTGCTGAAATCCTGTTGTCAGCTCGTCAAGGTCTTTAAAGCCCGACGCCACGCCGGTGATGGCCTCCTTTTTGTCGTAAAGGGTCTCTATCATCTTGAGGCTTTCCTTTACAATCTCATCGAGTTTCGCAAATGGACGGCGCATTCGCTGCTCTGACAAGGCAAAGATAGTCCTTTCGGCAAAATCCATCTGCTCGTCGGCGTCGCCGCTCTCTTCGTATATATTTGCGATGATGCTCGTTGAGGCCCCTATAAGTCCCCTAAGAATGGCCTTCTCTCTGATTATCTTGCAATGAAAGGCGATGTTTGCGGCCGTGGGAACAGAATTTACTACCGTTGAAAGATATGATACTCCGCCGATTTTTTCAATATTGTCTTGTTTTCTCAGTTGGTCTGCCAGTGTGATTATATCAATTGGTTCGCTCTTGTCAAGAAGGCTGAGCATGGCGGCGAAGATACACCTGTGAGATTCTTTATAAAAATCATCAGGGGTAATTACCTCAATGGCCTTATAGAGGGCCTCATTTTCAAGGAGTATCGCGCCGAGGACAAACTGCTCGGCGTCAATGTTCTGAGGGGGGAGCTTATCTACGGCATATTCCACCATGTCTGCCTTACGCCTCTGCCATGCCTTTATCGCAACCTGGCCCGACGGGGAACGCACAGCCCCCCGCGTTCAGGCGGGTTATCCCGCCCCCAAACTAACGGCCCCCGAGCTAATAGTCCCCAAGGCCACCCGACTCTGAGAAGGCACCTTCCATCGGGGAAACGCCCTAGCCTGCCGTAACTTCTACGATTATCTGGGCGTGTACCTGTGGATGGATCTTAATTTTGACCGCGTGTTCCCCGGTCCTCTTGATATGCGTATCGAGGAGGATTTTCCTCTTGTCAATGTCAAAGCCCAACGCCGACAGGGCCTCGGCAATGTCCTTTGTCGTAATAGAGCCGAAGAGCTTACCCTCTTCGCCGGCCTTTGCAGTGAGCATGAGCCTCTGAGAAGACAGCCTTGCTGCCATAGTGTCAGCGCTCACCTTGAGTTTTTTCAGCTTCTCGGCGATTATCCGCTTCTCATGCTCCAGCATCTTCAGATTGCGGGTATTTGCCTCGACGGCCAGATTCTTTGGCAGGAGATAGTTTCTCGCATATCCCCTTGCAACATTAACAATCGCCCCCATGTCACCAAGGTTGGCAACTTCCTCTTTGAGAATAACCTTCGTTAACTTCATTATGAGTACTCCTTATATTTTAAACTTCCTGATTATTTGGTGTAGTATAGCATAATGGATAAGTTTTTTTTTCAAGGGGGTAAAACAGGGCAAACACATTTGAAATTGCCTCCCTTATTTCTGTCATTCCGGCTTGTCCGGAATCTGTCCTAATGCCTCAGAATATGCACAATCATCATGAAACTCCCACTAAAGGGAAGATTCCGGACAAGCCGGAATGACAAAAAGGGATAAAGAATGACAAAAAAGGGACAAAGCCGGAATGATTGCATAGGTATCTTCTGCTTTATTTCTCAAATGCGTTTGCCCTGGGAAAAACGTATGGTGCATGGTGATGCTATCTTAATTGTGTCGGGCGGGATTGTACCATGTCGGGTTTTACGGGTTTGTCGTCTTCCCACATGAGTTCTTTCCTTTGGCCGTCCGGATAGGCCATAACGCCCGGGCCGTTTTTCTTATCGTTTCTGAACTTTCCCATATATGTCGAGCCGTCTTTATAGGTCAGCGTACCGTTTCCATCTTTCTTACCGTTTTTGAACTCCCCTGAGTATGCGAGGCCGTCAGGTGTATACAGGGCGCCGAAACCGTTTGGCTTGTCGTCTTTGAACTGTCCTTCATATCTGCCGCCGTCAGGCCATGTGAAAACGCCTTTTACGAATTTCCCATCGGAGAGCGCGCCCTCGTATCTGGAGCTGTCCGGCCATGTGAAAATCCCGTTTCCAGTCATCTTGTCGTCTTTATATTCGCCCTCATATTTCTTGCCGTCGGGAAATAGAAACGTACCCGTGCCGTCCTTTTTAATTTCATTTGGGGAATCCTTCACACTGCCGGTATATTTGCTCCCATCCGGCCACGTTATTGTGGCGGTGCCTGTCATTTTCGCGTCCCTGAATTGTCCTTCGTACTTGCCGCCGTCAGGCAAGACATACACGCCCCGGCCATTTCTGCAATCCCCTGAGATACAGTCCGCCACCGCCACCGCCGCAGCGCCAGGGCAACATATCATAACTAAGGCCACCACCACATTCACAAAACGCGCTCCCATCGTCAGGCACTCCTCCTCATAGTAGTTCCTTTTCTGTGACTACCCTGTTTTTCCCTGTTGTTTTTGCCAGGTAAAGGGCCTTATCCGCCCGTTCGGTGACAGTCTTCACCGTATCACCCTTCTGAAATGTGCTTATCCCTATGCTGATGGTAAAGGACAGTTTTTCGTCAGCATACTTTTCGCCAAGCAAATAGCATGACAACTCTACCGCACGGCATATCTCGCTTCCTTTTTTTATGGCATTTTTGAGTGACGCGTTTGGCAGTATCAGCATGAACTCCTCGCCACCGTATCTGGCCAAAAAGTCCTCTTTTCTGATCAGCTCCTTGCACTGGCTTATCAGCGCCATAAGGACGCTGTCACCTATTTGATGGCCGTAGAAATCGTTGATTTTCTTGAAGTTATCCACATCTATCATCAACAGCGCAAATGGGGCGTCTGAGACAACACTCCTGTCAACGAGCCTCTCCAGGTAATTGTCCATAGCCATGCGATTAAATGCCCCTGTCAGGCCGTCGGTCATTGAGGCGGTTTGGGCCTTTTCGAGGTCACATCGAAGGGATTGTACCTCCTTTGTGAGAGCCTCTATCTGTTTTTCGCCGGAGGTCTGTTTCTCTTTTATGGTCGTCTGCATATATTCTACTTCAAGTTTTATGCTGTCCCTGATTTTTTTTATATCGTCGAGGAGCGTAATATTGGCTATGGCAATGCTCTTGTCATAGATCTTTCGGTTAAACTCAGTGTTTTCGTCGTTGATTACCGAAATGCCCCTCGTAAGGAGGTCTATAATGTTTCTGAATTCGTCTTCCCTTTCCCTTAAATAGTCCCTCTTGTCATTGATATAGTTTATTATCGTGTCTTTGCCTTTGTCGAAGGCCTTTTCCAGCTTCTTTATTTTGTTGGTGTTTGAGAATTCCTCACTCAGACTGTCCATCTGTCTTTTAAAGGCATCGGCGTTGAGTTCTTTGATATCGAAGGAAAAATCCTTCATCAACACCAGCAGGGCCTTGACGCCGGACATGTAGAACTTGCTCTGCTCAGCACACTCGCCGAGCTTTTCCAGAAGCTCTTTCAATGTCTGCTCATCGTCGCGGTCTTTTTTCCTGAAGAACAATCCCAAGCTAAACCCCCAATTCAGATGCTCAACGTTTGCTCTTTTTCCCGCCAGATGCGCAGCTCGCAACATGGCCTTTATAATCAAACTTGACTACGGCGAATTCAGGACATACCTCTGTCCCTCCATATACATCATATGTAAGAGGCGCCGCAAGGGCGCACTGAGTCACTTCATTGTTTTGATTACGCACAATAAACGAATCCTTGCACAGGACATATCCCCTGCCACCAGGTATGGGCATTGACCTGTCGGCATAAGCAGCCGATAACAGTAAAACAACCCAGACCGCTGCGATAAGCATTGCTTTTATCCTCACTGCCAACCCCCTCATTGCCGACCCCCCGGACATAAATTGTTATATCAGACAGCACGTATTATAACAACAACCGCCATTATAGTAAATAAGAAAAACTAGGGCGCTTGTATTTCCATCAGATTCCCCTTGTCTATGTTATATATCGGATAGACGCGGAAGTTCTTTATGCGGGGCGCTACGGCGGTAAACCCGCGGTTTTGCCAGAAGTACACCGCCGGGGCGTCTCTAAGTATTTGCTCCTCGGCAGTTTTATATAGTTGTTCTCTTTCGGTATCGTTTGCCGTCTTTCTTCCTGTTTCGATTAATTTATCAACTTCGGCGTTTGTATATCTTGTGCGGTTGCCGCCCGCCCCGAAGTTGGACGAGTGGTAAAGCGGGTACATGAAATTCTCGGCGTCAGGGTAGTCCGCTATCCAGCCGAGCCAGAACATGTCGGTATCACCGTTATTTATCGCCGACTTATATGCGCTCCACTCAAGGGTTCTTATCTCTGCCTCTATCCCGGCGTCCTTTAAATAGGATACGATTATCTCGGCTATATCAACCGATTCCTGTGCCGCGGTAACATAGAAACGTAATTTCGTTGACGGGCTGTAATGGGATTCCTTAATCAGCGCCTTCGCCTTTTCCCTGTCAAACGGGTAACTATCTGCCAGAGTGTATTTTTTCAGAGCGTTGGGTACGGGGGATACGGCAAGGCTTCCCCTGTTCTGGAAATAAGTCTCCAGAATTTTGCGCCTGTCTATGGCGTGGGCAAT
This sequence comes from Nitrospirota bacterium, assembly GCA_015233685.1. GTDB lineage: Bacteria > Nitrospirota > Thermodesulfovibrionia > Thermodesulfovibrionales > Magnetobacteriaceae > Magnetominusculus > Magnetominusculus dajiuhuensis. Next base: position 13,406 of record JADFXF010000053.1, read on the forward strand.
TGCCCTGCGCAGAAGCGGATTATCAAACGGCGGCCTTGATGTGTTAAACCCAAGGTAATAGACGTTCAGGCCGGGGCCTTCACGCAGCATTGCCCGATATTTCTTATCCTTCGTAAACATGGAAAAGGCGGAGGCCGTTACCTCAAAGACATCAACATTGCCAAGCATGAACTCAGTCACAGCCGTGAGGTCTTCGGGGATTATCTTGTAATAAATACCTTTTACCCTGGCGGGGGAATCGAAGTATTCGTCGTTTTTCCTGAGGACTATCTCCCTGTCCGGCTCCCACTTGTCAACAATAAACGGGCCTGTGCCGACGATAAGCGATAGGCCGCCTGTCTCACCGGGCGCCGGGGCGGGGACTATGTATGCCGCCGGCATTGAGAGGAGCTTTAAAAACGGCTCAAACGGTTGTCTGAGGGTTATCTCAATAGTATAGTTGTCGGCGACGGTGACGCCGGTAAGCGTGCCGCTTTTACCCTTTAAGAAATCCTCTGCGCCGTCCACATTCCTCAGCACCCACGCGTTGGGGGAGTTGGTTTCGGCGGAGAGGACGCGTGTGAGGGAGTAGGCGGCGTCGGTGGCGGTAAGCGGCTTGCCGTTATGAAATTTTATGTCGCGCCTCAGCTTAAATGTGTATGTCCTCAGGTCGGGACTAATCTGCCAACTTTCAGCGATATCGGGGACAACATTCATATCCGCGTCAAGCCTGATGAGGCCGTTATAAATCTTTGCCGCTATTGCGCCGCCCTGCACATCCACAATGAAGGCAGGGTCAAGGGTCGTAGGATTCGCGCGCAACCGAATGCAGACATAGCCGTCTAACGTGCCGCTTTTGGTACTGCACGAGCATATGATGGCAAGCGCCACCACTGCCGCCGCGATGAGGGCAGGGTAGCGGCTATCCCCCTGAGCAGTCGTCGCTGTCTTGCTCATCATCAATTGTCCTGAAGATATCAAATAACGATAAAAAGATAACCACCACAAGCGGGCCAAGAATCAGGCCGATGAGGCCGAAATATCCAAGCCCCCCGATAACGGTGAAAAATATCAATAAAAACGAAATCTTCGTCCGGCCGCTCACTATGATGGGCCTGAGGATGTTGTCTATCATGCTTATGCCAAAGATACCGAGTGTCAGCAGTATAAACCCCTTGAGATATGACTCGTTCAAAAATAAAAATATATCAACCCCTCCCCATATTATCACCGCGCCAAAAGGGATAAAGGACATGAGATAAGTTGCCGCCCCAAGCAGCAGAGGTGCCCCCACGCCAAGGAAATAAAACACCAGTCCGGCCGCTACCCCCTGTGACAACGCCACGGCCATCCCACCGTAAATCGCCGAGACCACCATATCCTTCGTCTGGCTTATAAGCCTGTCCTTGTGAGCATCGGAAAAGGGCAGGTAGTCCCTCACCTTTTTCATAAAGGCCGGCCCGTCAAGGAAGAAAAAATAAAGCGTAATCACCATCAACGCGAAATCAACGACGACTCCCAGCAGATTCCTTACGCCTATGGTCAGCCGCGGCAAAACGCTTTGGGCAAAGTTTGATATATTGTCCAAAATCTTTTTTTTGACTTCCTCCGTCCCTATATACTTATATATGTGTACCCGCTCATCAAGCCACTTTAGCGGTGCCATAGACAGCAATGAATCGGTGTACTGGTGGCCTAACGCACCCGTCTCCACGTACTGAATAAGGCTGAGCAGTTCCTTTCCCATTAATATTAGTATGTAAGAAAAAGGCCCGATAATGATAAACACGATAATCAAAACGGTTGTTAAAGAGGCGATATTTTTCCACGCCAGGTATCTGCATATAAATTGGTAAACCGGATAAAACACAATCCCAAGCACCACTGCCCACGCAATCGGGCTGAGGAAAGGACTGATGACGTTAAACATGAGAAACCCAAAAATCAGCAACAGCATCAACAGGGTTATTACGTAGAACTTGTTGTTTGCGATTGATTTATTTACCATATTTGGCAACCTCATCCGGAAGTTCCCGTAGAATACCCGCGGCCTCTTCAAACGTCATAAATATATCAATAAGCGAGACAAACAGCACAAATACGAGCGGCCCCATGACAATTCCTATGAAACCAAAGAAGTTAATCCCACCGATAATCGTAAAAAACACTATCAGAATAGGGACATTAGTGCGTCCTCTGATGATAACCGGCCTCAGGACATTGTCTAT
>JADFXF010000054.1 GCA_015233685.1 Nitrospirota bacterium
GTACGTGCCTTTGACAGTACCTTTTTTGCCTGCTCCAATTGCTCCCTACCTCCTGATCGTCTTGCCATACACTTACCTCCTTCTTGATAAGTGTATTATTGCATATTAGTATTAGAAATAGTATTACCCCCCCTTCGTCGTTAATTTTTTAGTCCCTTAATCCTTCGAGTCTGTCCGCCCCTGCGATTGTTTACTTTATTGTTGGGCAGCCCTCCTTTACGCAGCGGCGCACGCGGGTATCGAGGCGTTTCATATAATCAACGGCAAGCTGTTTATCTATTTTAAATCCACTGGAGGTACGTTCAAGGATAATCCCCGATTTTTTTAATTTTGACATTGCACGGGAGACTACTTCTCTGACACTGCCTGTCATTGAGGCAAGTTCCTGATGTGTGATATCTACTAAGACTATATTATCAGAAGGCGATTTCCCTGAGGCCAGTCCTAATATACACGACAGCACCCTCTGTTCAACATCTTTGAATGTCATGGTTTCGACCATTTTGGACAGATGTTGTACCTTTCCGCAAAGCGTTTGCAGCATCTTAATGCCCTGTCCGCTGAGGCCGTCACACATCAATTCGAGAAACATCTCAGCAGGTATGTATATAATCGAAGAGTCTTCAAGGGCAATGGCGTTTACCATTTGTTTCCTGTCCGTGAACAGCGGGGCACAGCAGAAATGTTCTCCGGAGGACATTGTCTTTATAACTATTTCTCTGCCTTCTTCAGACGCCTTAAATAATTTAACAGAGCCTGATACTATAATAAATATGTATTTTAGCTCGTCGGACGAGGAAAAAAGCATATCGTCTTTAGATATTTTTCTGATAAAGGCCTTACTCTCAATGGATTTAAACTCATCAGCGCCAAGGCGCGACAGACATGGCAGCAATCTGAGTTTACTCCGGTTTACAACCAACGTTTCAGTTGTCGTGTCCATGTCAACCCCCTTCTGACAATCATAGTATAATAGTACCCTTGCTGCGGTATATTAGTAACATCCTGATGGTATAGTCAATATTATTCTGTATAAAACCACCCGCGTTGTGGTATATTTATGGCATGGACTGTATATTTTGCAGGATAGCCAATAGAGAAATACCGGCGCGGCTTGTCTATGAAGACGACCTTGTGGTTGCCTTTGAGGACACAAACCCAAAGGCACCCGTCCATGTCCTCATAATACCGAAAAAACACATCCCGACCAACCTTGAAATCGCTGAAGCGGACAATGCCCTTGTCGGCCACATGTTTCAGGTGGCAAACAAGATAGCGGGGGAGCGGGGCATTGCTGGCAAGGGGTTTAGGCTGGTGATGAACTGTAATGAAGACGCGGGGCAGAGCGTGTTTCATATCCACCTTCATCTCCTTGGTGGAAGGTCTTTATCATGGCCGCCGGGGTAGTGGACACGTCCGGCAACATAATGACATTGGGATATTCTCCCTGCCCCAACGACACGTTTATCTTTTATGCCCTTGTCCATAAGAAGATAGATTGCGGGGGGATTAGTTTTATCGGGCACACAGAGGATGTCGAGACGCTTAATCAGATGGCCCTTGAGGGGCGTTTGGACATAACTAAGGTATCGGCGGCGGCCTATGGACACATCAGCGGCGGCTACGCGCTGCTTAGGAGCGGTGGGGCCGCGGGGCGGGGCTGTGGGCCTCTTCTGGTATCAAGGGAGAGATTTTCAGGTCTCAGGGGAAAAAGGCTGGCCATCCCCGGGCTAATGACGACCGCCTATTGCCTTGCCAGCCTGTTTGATTTTGAACTAAGGAAGGACATAATTGTGATGCCGTTTGATAAGATAATCCCTGCCGTTAGGGACGGGGTAGCGGACTGTGGCCTGATAATCCATGAAGGCAGGTTTACGTACAGGGACTACGGCCTGAATTTAGTGGCCGATTTGGGGCAGTGGTGGGAAGAGGAAACCGGCTTGCCGATTCCCCTTGGCGTGATTGCGGCAAAAAATGACATTCCCCCCCATACACGCGCACAGATAGAAAATGCGATAATGGCGTCAATCTCATACGCGTACGCCAATACGGATGAGACTATGGACTATGTCAGGCGCCACAGCCAGGAACTCTCGGATGAGGTTATAATGAGCCACATCAATCTCTATGTAAACAACTATACTATGGACTCCGGCGGCGAAGGGCAACGGGCACTTGAGAGGCTCTTAGAGATGGCGCGGGGGAAGGGGATTTTTCAGGCGAATACATGAGATTGAGAATTTTAATAATATCTCTGCTGCTTGTCCTTGTGGGGGCGGGCTACTGCCACGCGGCTGACGCGCTGTACCTTCATTTAAAGGAAGGGCGCGCCGCGCTGAATAACAATGACTATGAAAAAGCGGTGGCAGAGCTGTCAGTGTTTCTGGAAAAGCCAAATCTATTGGCCGACTATGCCCTGTTGTGGAGGGCTAAGGCATATGACGGCCTCCCGGCGAGGGAAAAGGCACTGAGTGACATTCATCAAATCAAAAACGAATTCCCCAACTCGCCTCTTTTGAAAAATGCCCTCCAATATGAGATCAAAATTGAGACTAAATCAAACTCCGAAAGGGCGCTCATGCTGATTGAAAAATACCTGAAAGACAACCCTGATGACAACGCCCTGAGGTTGACATATGCGAAGATGCTTGGCGACCATGGCAGAGAACAGGACTCACTGCGTGAATTTACACACATATACTTAAGCGGGGGACCGAGTTCGGCTGAGGCGGCAAAATATATAGACACCGCAAGCCTAAGTCCATCGGCCATCCTGACGAGGGCAAAAAACCTCATAGGGAAGTTCCGGTACAAGGATGCCGAAAACGAGCTAATGGCTAATATCTCCCGCGCCCCCGAATCCCTGAAGCGGCAGTACACTGAAAATATCGCCATGGCGCTTTTCAGGCAAAAGAACTACAAAGAAGCGGCAGGATATTTTAATAAAATCGGCATGAGCTATTTCGAGGCCCGTTGCCTGTTCAGGGCGGGGATGTATGATAAATTTCGCGAAAAGTTAGCGGCACTAGACCCAAACAGTGACCGCAAGGCTGCCGAGTTAACCCTTATTCATGGCCTGTACTACCGGCGCAGCGGAGACACTGACAAGGCGCTGGCTGTGTTCACCTCCCTGAGGGGAAACCAGTTTGTGGCAGAGGAGGCGCTCTGGCATATCGGCTGGACGATGTTCCTCACAGGAAAATACAGTGACTCATATAAGATATTCAACACCTTACACACGAAATATGGCGCTTCCAAATACCTCTACTGGATGGCCAGAGCGCTTGAAAACAAAAAAGAAGACCCCTCTGCCTTGTATAAACAGTTAACCGCCGGCGATGATTTTTATGCCTTTCTGTCATATTATAAAACTGGTAGCCGCCCGTCGTTAATCCCGCAGGCGGAGCTAAAGGCGGCAAGAGACCACGACGAGCTGAAAAGGCTTTCCATTCTGCTTGAACTCAACATAGACGACGCCATTAAGACAGAGAGCCTCTACATAGCAAAGCATGCCCAGATGTATCCGGCAAATGTCATGCTGCAAGCGGCGGTGATGCTTAATGAGGCGGCGATGTACCGCCATTCCATCATGCTTGCGGGGGGAGTTCAGTACTCGGCAAAGACACACTGGTTGCTGTACCCGTACGGGCATAAGACGACGGTGGATGAGGCCGCGCGGAGGTTTTCCATTAATCCGCTGCTCATATTGTCTGTAATAAGGGAGGAGAGCCGTTTTCAGGAGGACGCCTTTTCACCGGCGGGGGCTATCGGCTTAATGCAGTTGATGCCACAAACGGCGCAAAAATATTCGGGAGTTGTACAGGAGAGAATAGATAACGAAGGCGATATATTCAACGCAAGAAAAAATATACTCATCGGGGGGTACTACGTAAGCCAGCTCGTGAAGGAAATGCGCTGTGTACCTGCCGCCGTAGCCTCGTATAACGCGGGGGAGCATATCGTGTATAAGTGGCTGGAGGCATGGCATTACAAGGCAGTAGATGAGTTCATAGAAGATATACCATACGACGAAACAGAAAAGTACGTCAAGAGGGTGCTGAAGACATATTTTCAATACACAAGAGAATCTAATCCCGACGGCGAGGCAGTAAATTTTGCATTTGATTGTCAAATGATGTAGCACGGTAATTTTGTTCTAACGAATAAACCATGTTTTCATGGGAAGTTGCAATGATTTCCAGACTGTTCTTTTTTTGTCTGTCATTCCGGCTTGTCCGGAATCTGTCCTTATATCTCAGAATAGGCAAAATCATCTTGAAACAACCATTTAAGGGACGATTCCGGACAAGCCGGAATGACGGAAAGGGACAATGATGACAATAAACTAAGCAACTACCGCTTACTTATGAAGGAGAACAAATTTATCGTGAATGATGTAGACATAAGATATGGCTTTTTGTTATCCTATCCCCAGAGTTCAGGTTTATTATGAGTCCAAGTTAGTTAAGGAGGCAGTGCTGTGGAAAAATTAAGGAGTTTGGAGGAAAAGATATCCTCCGTCATAGAAAAGGCAAAGGCGTTGAAGCTGGAAAAAGACAACATTCAAAAGCGCGTTGAAGAGCTTGAAGGGCAACTTGTGCAAAGCCAGAACGAGTGCAACTCCCTGCGGGAAGAGCTTAACAACAAAAACATGGAGATTGCCAGTGTAAGAAGCGATAAAAACTCTGTGTCTGAGCAGATAGACGCCATACTTGGCGAGCTTGATTCGATAGAGATATAAGTAAGACCTATGGGCAGCGCCGAAGTATATATAATGGGGCATAAGTATATCCTGAGCGGGGATGGGCCGGATGACTACGTAATGGAGTTGGCCCTGTATCTGAACAAGAAATGCCAGGAGGTGTTTGAGAGCGCGCCTCATGTGCATCCGCTGAAGGCCTCATTGCTGGCGTCGTTAAGCATAACCGATGAGCTATTTAAACTCAGGAAACTGACAAAGGAACTTGAAAGCCAGACTCAAAGCGCCCTTGACAGCATTCTTGATTAGTCCGTAGTTTAAGGGAATATGAAGGCAAGGATTTACATAAAGCTGAAACCGGAGGTATTGGATCCACAGGGGAAGGCCGTCTCTGGCGGGCTTAGGACCCTTGGGTTTGACGGCATCAAAGACGTCAGGGTAGGCAAGTATATTGTGCTGGACATGGACGAGGGAATTCCTGCCGCGGAGGCTGAAAAACAGGTAAAAGATATGTGTGAAAAGCTCCTCGTAAACACCGTCATAGAGGAATACGAATTCAAAATTGACACTTGACAGCAAACCGACACATAATTAATTAAGCGGGGGAAACTATATGGATATAGAAAATGCTGCAAATGAGGAGGCATATCGTTTAAACGCTTTCGACGCTGGGTTAAGTGTGGAGATAACATCGGATACGATGCCGTCTAAGGTGTCGGGTTTTATAGTTGATGTAAAATCGGACAATATTATAATCAAGCCTGGTGGTACTGAGGATTTTCACACTAAAGTACCAAATGGGACTGAAATTACAGTGAGATGTTTTACGGGAGAGACGGTATTCAGATTTAAAAGTATTTTAAGAAATGTGGTTTTTGAGCCGACGATGTTGGCTATTATTGGGTGTCCTGAGTCAATACAAAGAGAAGAGCGCCGGGATAAACGCAGGACTACCTGTAAGCTGCCTTGTGTGCTCGTTATAAAGGAAAATAAGATAAAGGCGTGCATTGAGGACCTGACACGCACGGGCTGCAGATGCAGTTTATATGAATCGGGGATGTTAGACAGATGGTCTGCGAAGTTCTTATTTGAAGAAGATTGTGCTGTGGATATATTTTTTCTACCCACAGGCGGCACAGCTAAAGAACAGTCAATTAAGGGCATGATAAAATATTTAAGAACGGCATATGACAGGTTCGACATAGGCGTAGAGTTCTATCTGTCCTCGGAAGAAGAAAAAGACATGATAGAGACCACATTAAAACTCGGCTGGTGAAAGGTTTTATTTCGTATGCTACGGCTACGACCGAAAATAAATCTGGCCCGTTTTTTTCTCCTGAAGTGGATCCCAATAGAGGGTTTTTAAGTAAGCAGTCATTAAGCTGCCTTTCCAATAGACATTGTGTTATAACGAATGACCGTGGCGGGAAAAATGATAACTACCTGTGTTTGACTTACCGCGGCCAGGGTGCCGGATTACATTGAGGCTGACCTCACTCGTCTGGCGCACCCTCCGGCATGAGTCTGCGTTTATTCGCAGGTGTTGCAGCCACAGCCTTTTTTCGGCGGGGTGGCTTCGTCTCTTTTTTTCAGGTACATTGTCGGTTCCCTAAACAGGGCGTATCGCAGCCATCTGTGTGCAAATTTCATAAGCTCTTCCTCGTTTTCGGTTATCAACTGCAACTCCTCATCTTCCAAATCAAATATCGTTAAAAACTTGCTCTCATGGACAAATACCCTGAAGGCGTCCACATCGTATGCCCCCAGGATAAACATGCTCTGCGTCTTTTCATCAGGCACTACTGACTTACCCAGGAGCTTTTTATTGAGAATCACCTCTATCCAGTCGCTGTTCATCGCCTCATATTTGGCTATGCCCTCGCGCTCCCGCCATTCCTTCACTACCCACTCTTTATCCTCTTTAAAACCCTTGCAAAAGCTCTCCTCTATCAGAAAATAAAAATCCTCACCCTCGGTCATCGTCCGCTTCCCGATGGCAAACCCCAGGGGGTAGTACCGGCAGGCCAGCGGCCTGTCTTCGTAGATTGAACAGCCGTCCTTTGTTACGAACTTGCACTGTTTGCCCTCTGCCATTCGCAGTCTGATAAACGGCAGCTTGTTCTTGTCAGTTACTACCATATCCGTGTATTCAACGAGAAACTCACCGCTGGTCTTGCCAAATCGCCTCTTCAACCTTAATATATCATATGGCGACAGGAATATCTCAAGCCCACCACAGCATTTGTTGAAACATGATAGCCCCTTGTGGCAGTTGAACTTAAACCGGCTCTCCGGCCCAAGTTCCCCCCTTCTGTCAGGGTCTTTATTTAACTTCTCATAGATTTCTTTCACTTGAATTCACTCTCTCCGATAGGTGTTTGTTGATATATAAACACCCCAACCAACCCCTTGTAAAACCGCCCGTTCGGCACTGGTTGAGGTGTTTTTTAAAATGACCGCGTCCAGTCCTTACATTACGTCCCTGTTTGCCATCTTAGCGTATACAATCGCGGTCGTCCTGTATACCATGTGCGCAAGTTTCGAATACGGCAGGTACGCGATTATATAAAACACAAATACCAGATGGACAAAATATACCGGATACGCCAGTTGTGCGATATTGGCAAACCTCAACATCTCAGAGGCAAGCCCCGTTATACAAACCAAAAAAACTATCGTCGCAAATATCCAGTCAAACGACGACGACACGCTGTTCACACCCTTGTCTTTCATCCGGTTAGAAAACAACATCAGCGACCCTATGAATAATACAAGGGCGCTCACATTGCCGAATATCTTAAAGGCCGCATAATACAGCATCACCGCCGCCTGAGAACCAAGTATCATCAGAATATTGGGGTCGTCTTTTACATACGGTGAGTCCCATTTCAGGACGTATAGGTTAAAAACCGCCCAGTTTGTGGTTATGAACAGGCCTATGAACCCAAACAGCACCAGCCTGTGCGTCCATGTCCTGTCTAAATTTGCGCCGCATTTCTGGAACTTCTTGTGTAAAACAATCTCCTTCAGCGTCTCCAGTAAACTCGGCAGGAGCATACTGTGCGCCATAAGTTTATACGGGTTCACATTGAGCTTACGCCAAAATTTCCCCACGCTTATTGCAAAAACGAACACCACCGCCATCGCCGTGGAGACAAATATCGAATCCACTAGCTGAATCGGGAAAAACTTTCTAAAGACCACTTCGCCGTCGGGTATATTTAAATGTCCTGAGGCATTTAACACACACAAAAACAATACAACAGGAATCATCAACGCCACTAAGAGCAGCTTGGTATTTCCCACTATCGTGCCCATAAACCGAGGGAAGGCGTTTTCGGCTATTACGGCCTTTCTCAATACTGACAGGACATCGCCCGGCCTTGCGCCACGCGGACAGTACTTCGAGCAGTCGTTACAGTTATGGCAGAGCCAAATATCGGGGTCTGCCACAAGCTCATCCTTAAGCCCCCACTGGGCCATTATCATCTCTTTTCTCGGAAACGGGTTGTCGCTCGGCGTCAGCTCACAAACCGTAGAGCATGTCGCGCACTGATAACACTGCTTCATAGTATCAGCGCCGGAGTTCTTCAGGCTCCGAACAAACCCAATGTCAGGTGTGAACACAGTTCCATCACCCATCTGCATACCTCCCTGTTATTTTAGAATCCCTTGTATGGATTCGGTCCAAATCCTTTTAGTTTTTCAGAAAACTCTTCCATTATCTTTGGAAGCGTATCCCACTCGTTTATCGCAAGCTGTATCTGCGTAACACGCTCGGACTCAAGCATCAGCCTGCCCAGCGTCTCCTGAACCTTGCCGAGGCGTTCGCTTGCCACCTGACTGCCCTTTACAAAGTGGCACTGGTAGTCATCGCCATATTTGCAGCCCATCAGAATCACACCGTCAACACCCTTTGAAAGCGCGTCGCTTATCCATACGAGGTTCGTCCCGCCAAGACACCTCAGGGATATAAACCTGTAGTTTGGATTCAAATGCACCCGATTTAACCCCGCCATGTCCAGCGCCGGATAGGCGTCGTTTTCACATATCAGGGCAATTATAAACGGTTCGTCGCCTTCTGACGGCACCTCCATAGATTTCAGCATCTGCGATACCATATCCACGCTGTAGTTGCTGAAGGAGATTATCCTCTGCGGACACGCGCCCATACAGGTTCCACAGCGCCGACAGCGATAGGGATGCTCTCTCGGAGTACCCTTCTCATCCTCATCCAGCACGCCGAAAGGACACTCCACCGTGCAGCGGCGACACTGGGTACAGCTCTCAAGCCTGAACTCAGGAAACGACATATCCCCGGCACGCGGATGCACCGCCTTGCCCTGTGAAGTCAGCTCTATGCACTGTATAGCCTTTAGCGCGGCACCGGAGGCGTCCACAGACGACTGGTATGAATCCATCGGTTGTCTCACAGCACCCGCCGCGTATATGCCCGTCCTCCTCGTCTCATACGGGAAACATACGAAGTGTGAGTCAGGAAATCCATATTTTAAATGAGGTATCTCAGGCCCCTGCCGGTATTTCAGATTCAATATGTGGGGTATCGGCATAAGCTCTTCGATCTCTCCATCTTGCGTCTTCTTTACTACCATGTCACCTATATATTCCTTTGTCAGGCTGTTAACGGCCTTTCCTTCGGGCAACATCGAGGAAATCATTCCAGTGGCCAAAACCACTACATCGGCCCTTATTCTCATCTCTTTGCCTAGGAGCTGGTTGTCAACGATTACAATCAGCGAGGCGTCAGCCTCCTCCTCTATGCCCTTTACCTCGCCTTTGGCAAGGAATATACCCTCATCGTTTTGCATCGCCTTGTAGAAGTTTTCATATACGCCGGTTGCCCTCATATCCTTATAGATGATAAAGGCGCCCGCGTCGGGATTGGCCTCTCTTACGTATTTGGCCTGCTTCAATGACACGTTGCAGCAAACCGACGAACAGTACGGGACATGGTTTTCGTCTCTCTGTCCGGCGCACTGGACAAATAGTACGCTCTGTGCGGTCTTGCCGTCTGACGGCCTCGTTATCTTTCCCTTTGATGCGAGGTCTTCCATCTGCACATTCGTTATGACGTTTTTAAATCTGCCATAGCCGTATTGGACGAGATTATTGGCATCGTAGGGCTTCCAGCCGGTTGCAAGAATTACCGCTCCGGCCTTGAAGGTCTCCTTAGCGCCCTTTTTGTCTATTTCCACGTCGTACATGCCCGGCTCACCCTCAACAGAGGTTATTGCGCTGTCCAGATGTACTGTGATGTTTTTGCTACCGCTTACCGCCTGAACCTTCGCGTCTATTGACGGGGCAACGAGCTTGTCATACGGTGCCCTGGATGGATATGTCTTATAACTCTTCTTTGCCCAACCGCCAAGCGCGGCCGATTTCTCCACTACCACTGCCTTATAACCCGCCTTTTCTACCTCAAGGGCAGCGGTAAGCCCTGTAACTCCACCACCGATAACCAGCACAACACGCGTAACGTCCGTAGTCTTAGGTACCGGGGGCTCGGACTTACTGGCCCTCACAACCCCCATGTTCAGATAGTCCTCGGCCATCGCCTGAGTCTTGGGGTCATTCGGTGGCTGCATCCACACAACATGCTCACGCAGATTCACCCTCTCTGTCACGTAAAGAAGCGGGTCGAAGTCAAAGTTGTCCGTGTTCACGCGCTGGCTGCATGCCGCTATGACTATTTTATTTACGCCTTCGCTGTTAATATCGCTCTTTATAAGATCAACGCCTTCCTTGCTGCACAGAAATGGATGCGTCTTGCAATTGCCCATCTTGCCCCCAATCTTCTGGAGGGCTTCTATGTTTAGCGACTCACCTATACCACAGTCTGTACATATGTAAACACCTAATCCCATCGTTTACCTCCTCACCGCGGATTGAATACCCTTCAAGGCCGCGCTAGTGGCGTCCTGTAGTGACGTTGTAACGTCGTTTGGCCTCTTGGCAACCCCAGAGGCGTAGATGCCAGGGGCCTGGCTCTCGGCATCAACGAAGCCATTCTCATCAAGTTTTACGTTTGTGCCGACGTTTGCCACTTTTAAGGAGGGCTCCATTCCAGTTGCCAACACAACCATATCAACTCTCTGCGTGATTTTCTTGCCGCCTACGATGTCTTCCACTGTTACGATGGGGTCTAACGTCTCGGCGTCTTCCTCTATCTTTGCCACCTTACCCTTTATCATTATCACATTTTCGTCGGTCTGAATCTTCTTTAAGAAGTCTTCGTATTTCCCCGGCGCCCTTAAATCTATATAGTATATAAAGGCCTTCGTCTCAGGGTCGCTCTCCCTGAAATACGTAGCCTGTTTTAGTGATGCCATGCAGCAAACAGATGAACAATGCGCGAGGTGATTCTCGTCTCTTGAGCCGGCACACTGCACAAACGCGACCGTTTTCACCAACTTATTGTCAGATGGCCTCAGAATTTTTCCCTTCGTCGGGCCATTAGGCGCTGCAAGGCGCTCCATCATCATATTTGTTACCACGTTTTTCACTTTTCCAAAGCCAAGATTATCCATCTTCGCCGCGTCATATGGGCTCCAGCCGGTTGCGTAAACTACGCTTGAGGCCTTTAGCTCAACCGTCTCCGCCTTCATGTCCAGATCAATTGCGTTGTACTTACAAGCCGGTACGCATTTAGAGCATGATTTACCGGGACACGCACCGGGGCTCTGGTCTATTGCGAACCTCATCGGATAGGATAACTCATGGGGCAGATATATCGCCTTTGTCTTATCAATTCCAAAATTAAAACTGTTGCTTCTATCAACCGGACATACCTTTACGCATTCACCGCACGCCGTACATTTGGAATTTACAAATCTTGGATTTATTTTTATCTTAACGCTAAAATTGCCTTCGCTGCCGGTAACGCTCTCTATTTCCGCCGACGTATAAACGGATATCTTAGGATTCTGCTTTATCCTCTTAAAATTTATCTCCAATCCACAGTAAGGCGGGCATAACTTGGGGAAATAACGGTTCAACTGCGCGACCCTTCCACCCAGGTACGGATTTCTCTCCACTATAACCGAACTGTGGCCTGCCTCAGCCGCCTCTATCGCTGTGGTTATCCCGCTTATACCACCTCCTATCACTACGATGCTCGAACCTTTTTCGTCTGACATAAATTCCTCCGCTCTTTTTTAAGCAACCGAATACGGACTTCAAAAAAAGGTCAGAAGGGGGAACGCCGTCCCCCCTTCCTCCTGTGTGCTTGTCCTTGCTGTCCTATCTCTTAGTCGGGAATCATCTGTACGTAGTCTCTCTTTGACATTTCCCATTGACCGGTCTGGAGGTTGAACTTCGATATGGTGAAGCATTTCCAGTTTGCGTCGTCCACGAAGTTAAAGTCTCCCCTGTAGTAGTACCCAGGGTACCTGGTGTCTTCCCTGAACAGGATATGCCTTGCGTGTGACTCACCAGTCCAGATTCTGTGATAGTTCTCCCAGCATCTCATCAGCTCGTGAAGGTCTGCCGCGCCCATTCTCATGGAGTCTTCTTTCAGCAGCATCAAATGCTTTAAGCCTGCCTCAAGCAGCGTCTTGCTGGTCATATAGTAGGTTGAAACGCCCGCTACATACTCGTCCATTATCTTCTGCAGTCTTGCCTGAAGCATCTTCGGCCTGATGTAGTAGGGGTTTGTGTTGGTGTCTGTGCTGTAGTTCTTGTATTTCTCGAATATCTCAAACGGGAGATAAAGCTCTCCGACAAGCTCTTCAGTTGACTTTGTTACTGCCGGCTTGTAAGAGGCGTTGTCAAGACAGAAGGCTACCATCGCCTTAGCGGCGGTTCTTCCTTCGGCGTGTGAGCCTGAGGAGAACTTGTGTCCGGATGCCCCAACGCCGTCACCGGCGGTGAAAAGCCCCTTTACGGTAGTCATTCTGCTGTATCCCCAGCTCCATTCTTTCGGGGCGCCCAAATCGTCAGGACCACTTACCCATAAGCCCGCGCAACCTGCGTGTGAACCCAGGAGATACGGCTCGGTAGGCATAATCTCTGAAGGGGTTTTATCCGGCTCTATGTTATTGCCTGCCCACACTCCGGCCTGTCCAATACACATGTCGAGAAAGTCTTCCCATGCCTCGGCCTCAAGGTGCTTTATCTGCTTGGCGTCCATGGTCTTTCCCAGTTCAGCCATTGCCCAGTGGGTGTTCATGAGGATCGGGCCTTTGCCGGCCTTCATGTCGTTCATCATCATGTGGTTTCTGATTGCCGTGCCCAGTCTGTGCGGGTCGCTGCAATATTTGCCGTACAATGCCTTTGTGCTCTCAAAATGGGTTGCGCAGTAGTCCTCGCCGAGGGAGTTGGTTGCCTTTGCCTTAAAGAATAAGAACCACGCTCCAACAGGGCCGTAGCCGTCTTTAAATCTTGCAGGTACGAACCTGTTTTCCATAAGTACCAGCTCAGCTCCAACCTGTGCCGCTAACGCGTATGTCGTTCCGGCGTTCCATACCGGGTACCATGCCCTACCCTGTCCTTCGCCGACTGAACGTGGCCTGAATACGTTAACCGCGCCGCCACATGCCAGGAGCATACACTTTGCCTTAAACATATATGCCTTGTTTTCTCTTACGCTGAATCCTACCGCCGCCGCTACTCTGTTTGGCTCATTGGCGTCGAGGAGGAGTTTTACAATAAACACTCTCTCATAGAGATTCTGAGCCTGGCCGGTTGCCGCCCTGTTTACCTCAAGGGCCTTCTTCGCCGCTTCGGCTACGATTACCTT
The DNA here is from genome assembly GCA_015233685.1 of Nitrospirota bacterium. Classification (GTDB taxonomy): domain Bacteria; phylum Nitrospirota; class Thermodesulfovibrionia; order Thermodesulfovibrionales; family Magnetobacteriaceae; genus Magnetominusculus; species Magnetominusculus dajiuhuensis. Next base: position 13,458 of record JADFXF010000054.1, read on the forward strand.
GTAGGACTCGCCGTTTATCATTATCTGCCACTTACCGCTTCTTACCGGCTTGCCGCCTTCTGTGAGCTTCTTTGCTGGCTGCGCGCCGTCAAGTGTGTGACCGTCGTCCGCCCTTTTCCATACCGGCAGTCCCCACTCCTCAAAGAGATGAACTGAATCATCCACCGTCCTGCCTACATCATATACGAGGTCTTCCCTGATTATGCCCATCAGGTCGCCCCTTACCATTTTGACATAGTCGGCAGGGTCGTTCTCGCCCATATACGTGTTGATTGCCGAGAGGCCCATTGCAACCGCGCCGCTTCTGTCGGTCGCCGCCTTATCCACCATCGTTACCTTTAATCCCTTGGGTGTTGCCCAACGCACTGCCTCGTATGCCGCGCCGCAGTTAGCCATACCGCCGCCGATTAACAATAAGTCGGTCTCAACCTCTATCATCTCAGGTTTTTGACAGTACGAAAATGTACATGTTTCTAATTCCATCGTGTTAGCCTCCTAAGTTTTATTTTAAGGTTTTTACCGTTGTCAGGTTAAAAAATCCGGGCTTCTTTAAATTAGCGAAGTCCGCCTCTGGCTTGCCTTTGTACGGGTCTATCGAACCTTCAGCCGTTGTCCTGATCGGGAATTTGAACCTTTTTAAGGCACCGCTTCTGAACTTAACCGTCCACATTATGGAATCCGATCCCCTCATAGGGATTACGTTGCCGCCAAGTGGAACAAAGTCAGCATAACCTCTGACCTCTATCGCCTGCTGAGGGCAAATCTTTACGCAGTTGTAACACTCCCAGCACTGCTCGGTTTCCACGTTGTACGCCTTCATCCTGTCGCGGTCAAGCTTCATAAGATCGTTTGGGCAGATGTACATACAGGCTGTCCTTTCCTGCCCTTTACAGCCGTCACACTTTTCTGTCATTACAAAACTCGGCATATAAATATACCTCCTTACAAAATATTTTGGCTTAAAAAGCCAAGATTACCTTTATACAGCTATCTACTTTAGGGTCGTGCGCTGCCGCCTTCACCTCCTTTTCTTCTTTGTTCATTAATTTATCAAACAAAAAAAAGGGGGTAAGTTCATACCCCCTTCTTAAGTTATTTCGCGCTCTCTCCGGTTGAGTGCTTATGCAGCTTAATCTCAACCTTCTCTGTAAGGCCGGCATAGTATTTCTGCAATATCGTCAATACCTCCGGGCGGCTGAAGTGGTCAGGCACCGCGGTATTTTCTGAAAGCATCTTTCTGAGGGCCGTGCCGCTGAGGTTTAATCTGTCAGCCTTGTCGTGAGGACATGTCCTGTTTGAGGCCATGCCGTCGCACTTCATACAATAAAACGTCATGTCTATCTTTACCGCCTTTGTCTCAAGGGCGTCCGCCGGTATCTCGTCGAATATATGATGGGCGTCAACCGGGCCGTAGTAATCGCCAACACCCGCGTGGTCTCTTCCAACTATCAGATCGCTGCAACCATAGTTCTGCCTGAACAGGGCATGCAATAGCGCCTCTCTCGGTCCGGCATATCTCATGTCCAGCGGATAGCCTGCCTGCACGCACGTGTCCTTGACAAAGTAATATTTTATAAGGGTATCAATACAGTTGCCCCTTACGTCTGCGGGGATGTCGCCGGGTTTGAGTTTGCCCAGCAGTGAATGTATCATAAGTCCGTCGCAAATCTCCAACGAGAGCTTCGCAAGGTACTCGTGTGAGCGGTGCATCGGGTTTCTTGTCTGAAACGCCGCTACCCTTGACCAGCCCTTATCCTCAAATATCTTTCTCGTTTCCTTAGGCGTCAGATATACACCGGCGAACTCGGTCGGGAATGACCCCTCGCTCCACACCTTTACAGGGCCG
>JADFXF010000055.1 GCA_015233685.1 Nitrospirota bacterium
AAATCATCTGGCAAACCTTAGTCCCATGAATTGTAATTATTCTTGATACCCCACACCTCTGCGGCAGACTCATCCCCACCTCAAAAAAAAAAGGGGGGGGGCTGCTTTACTATTGTGACACAGTCTGCAAGCCGGAATGACAAAAAGGGACAAAGATGACAACAATCTAAGCAACTACCGCTTACTTATGATGGAGAACAAATTTGCCGTGGTTACTAAATCAACAAGTCTGTATATTCGAATGGGTTTATGTCATAATCAGTGGGGGGTTCCCATGAGACTATGCTGCATGGCGCCTTGGGCTTGGCTAAGTCCACGTCATAGGGCTTTAAAAAACTCCGGCTTTTAATCTCATACATAACCCGTACCTTAGGCTTTGTAAGATTTTCCTTCCCGGATTCTATAACTACCGCAAGCCGCTGGTTGTCAAGCCTGACCAGGGTGCCTATCGGGTAAACACCGACACACCTGATGAAGTGCTGCACAATCACCGGATCGAAATGGAACTGGCTCCATTCAAATATCTTTCTCAGCGCGTCGGTAGATTCCATCCCCTTATGGTAGCACCTGTCTGACGTAAGGGCGTCGTAAACATCAACAATGGAGGCCATTTGTCCATAAAGCGAGAGCTTATCTCCTTTTAATTTGTTCGGGTAACCGCTGCCGTCGAATCGCTCATGGTGTTGATGGGTAACCAGCAGGGCCGCATCGGGTATACCGGCCGTCCCCTTAAGGATGTCATAGCCTAAAGTGACGTGGTCCTTCATCTTGGCAAACTCCTCGTCAGTCAGCTTTCCCGGTTTGTTGAGGATATCCGGATGCACCTTCACCTTGCCTATGTCATGTAAGAGGGCGCCAATACCTATTTCGTTAATTTGCTCGCGGGTTATGTTGAGGGCGTGGCTGAGAGATACCAGCAGGACACAAGCGCTAACGGAGTGGAAAAAGAGATACTCATCCATGGTTTTTATTCTGCTTAGCCCAAGCAGGGCGTCCTTGTTCCTGAAAATGGAATCAGTCATCTTGGGGACTACATCCTGCACCTGGTCAATTCGCACCTGATTGCCAAGCCTTACGTCCGCAAGGACATTTTTGATGGTCAGCTTGGCCTCAGCTCTGATAACATTGGCCTTTCTTATCTCTTCCACTAATGGAACTTCACGTATGGGTTCCCCTAAACCCTCGGCCTGCTTCATAAATTTGACATCAATCTCATGTCTGACTTTCTCTTCGGATGGGGCTGAGACAACATCAAGACCCTTTGACGTATCAATGGAGACCTCTCTAATGCCCATGTCAGTGATTTTTTGTATATCGCCGACGTTTATCTTAAACTTACTGAAGAGAAAATTATGCTCTATCCAGTTACAGTTAAGATCGCAAATAAACATCCCCGGCTGAAGCTGGTTGACTCGAACTCTCTTGATCAACATGACCTCCTGGCACACACCTGAAAACATAACACAACAGGGATACGACCCATCCATATTCAGACTGACCGTATTGCGTTTATACTAACACATATGAGAAACTAATTCAAGGAAATTATATGCCCGAAATAATAGACGCGACCATCGGAAGCACGGCAAAAGATAGCGCCGTTGTGGCAACAATCATAAAGGCGGCAAGCGGTGCGTTGAGCTTAAACTTATCAGCGATAAGTAAAGTCACTACCATCGCAGGCATAGCCCCTTCAATGACGCACGACTTTAACGCAATCCCCGAAACCCCCAAAAACCGTGCGGCGGCAAACCCCACAAGAGGCGAAACGACTAATTTAATCAGGGCGGCGGGGGCTGAAACAGCGGCGAATTTAACATTAGGGACGGTGATGGCAAGCCCTATGCTGAAAATCATCAGCGGTGTGACAAGCCCGCCAAGCATCGTAAGGGCCTTTAGCGCGAACTCCGGCATTGGAACATGAGCGGCCTGAAGCACCGCCCCGGCAAGGCATCCCCACAACGGGGGAAGCAGCGCAATCATTTTAAAGGAATCACCCACTGTGACCGCCGCACTGCCGGTGCGCGGTGCAAACCTGCCCGCTATTTGCGCCCCGCCAAGCCACAGAATGGGAGTTGTGGCAAGAAGGTCATAGTAGATCGGATATTTCGCAGCGCCCACCCCATAGAGTTCGGTAATGATTGGAAGGCCAAGGAATGTAACGTTGCCAAAGGCCGCTGAGATGATAAGAATGCCGGTATCACCGCCGCCAAGCCCCATGCGCTTAGAAAGAGGGAGATAGACCAAAAAGGCCACAGCCAAAGAGGCGCAGATAGTGACAGCGGCAGTCAGGGGCACGAGCACCGCCTCGAGGTCCACCTTTGATTTATAAAACACTGTCAGACACAGCGCCGGCATAAAGACGTCAAAGACACAGAGATTTATCGCATTCCTTACCGCGTCGCCTTTCTCAGCATTTAAACGCCTGAAGACAATGCCGGCCAAAATAATAACGCCGAAGGATAGCAGTGTAAGGTGCATCTATTTGTTCAGGCTGCCGCGGCGGCTGTCGAAATCATCCATAGCCTTGACCATGGCCAGCCACTTGAGGGATTTTAGATTTTTTGCCTGCGTGTGTATTATCTTACTCTCTATAGCCTTGTTTTTCTCGGCCTCGCCGACTACCCCATAAAAAGGCAGAACAGTGTAAAAGGCCTTGTCTGTATATTCCCGAATTGGGGTCAGGACGTCTGCCCTTCTGGTGAAAAACGGGTCTTCGCCCTCATCGCACGGTTTGTTAAATACATTGAACTGCCTGCAGGCCGCCGGACGAATCGGGTGAATGGAACATGAGGCATCAATGAGAAAAGGACATGAGGCGTCAGTTGGCGGCGCAAGAATCCGCCCTCGCAGGACTGCGCGCACGGCCTGGTCCATCTGTTCGGCCGCGTACCAGTAGATACCGGCCATCTCGTGTGGATATACGGGGATGTCTGTATGGGTACGGCAGCAGTTGCCGCAGTTATTTTTACACGCAAGGCGAACCTTACGCCTTTTAATCTCCTTCTGTATGGCATGGGCGGTACCCTTGTCTATAATCGCACAGGCATCAAGCAGCATAGAAAGCCACGGCAGCCGCTGTTCGCTCTCAGGGAATCTGCACCTCCACGGGGGCCTCTTTGCCCGCATAGTACCGCCCTGCGTGCTGTCAGCCGCCAAATTATCCACAGTCGTAAAGACAGAGGCTGCAAATCTCTAAGAAAAACTCCCCCGCGTCTGTGGAAAAAGGGATTATCACAATGGGGGCCTTCAACTGATGTATGATTATATGGTCTCTCCCCGCGATTACAGATGGGCTTGAAAGGTCAAACTTATATCCCTTTTCCGAGAGGAGTTTTTTTGACCCCCCTGTAATCATATTCGTAATCTCACCAACGGCGTCAAACGCCGTCTCATCCAATACTTCAATCGCCTCTCCGAGCATATTGCTGGTTATTGAGAGGATGGCCGGTGTGGTAAACGTTATCGAGAGGGAAACTTTGGCCTGTTCCCCAATCATACCGATAATGCCGGTTACGTCACCACTGGCCTTGTGGTCGCTTTTTACAACGGGCTGCCCAGGCGTGGCGTCAGTCTGAGCCATAATCTGAAGGACGTTCAGTGTTGACTTGATAAACGGGTCAATAAATTCAATGTTCATCTATAAATCTCCTTTAACACGTATTTCTTAATAAGTGAATCAACTAAACACCTCATTACAGTAAGGACAAGACCTCCAGTCACTATTTCTTTGCTTTCTGCATTTAGGACACTTGTGTTTCAACGGTATGGTGCAAAACGGGCAAAAGACGAAATCGGCATTCAACGGCGCCATACAACTGTGGCATAGGATTATCTCGGAGCTTGCTATGTTGGACGTCACCCTCAGTACCTCATCCAGGGATGTTGTCCCCATCATCACCTTCTTAAGTCCATCCTCAATGATAGAGGTCATACCGGCCTCTCTGGCGGCGTGGGTTACCTCGTTTTCTCCGGCGTCCTCATAGATGAGTTTTCTGACCTTCGCCGACGCGGGTACGATCTCATAAATCCCCACGCGCCCCCTGTATCCACGGCCACCGCAGTCGTCACATCCCTTAGGCTGAAAGAACTTGACGTCGTTGCTTATGTACTCCCCGCTTAATCCCAACACTATAAGCTCTTCCATTGTCGGCCTGTAAGACTGCTTACACTTGGGGCAAAGTTTTCTGACAAGTCGCTGGGCAACGATTCCATTCAGAGATGACGCGATAAAGTGGGTCTTGACATTCATACCCCTGAGCCTGGTTATTGCCGAAACGGCTGTGGTCGTATGCAGGGTGCTTATCACAAGGTGGCCTGTTATTGAGGCCTGAATGGCTATTTCGGCGGTCTCAGGGTCTCGCATCTCTCCTAACATTATGATGTCAGGGTCCTGCCTCAGCACCGACCTCAGGGCCGCCGCAAATGTAAGACCTGCCTTTTCGTTTATATTGACCTGATTAGCGCCCTTCATATTATATTCCACCGGGTTTTCAAGCGTGACGATGTTATTTCTGTCGTTCGTCAGGTGATACAATGAGGAGTAGAGCGTCGTGCTTTTTCCACTTCCGGTAGGCCCTGTAACAATCACAAGTCCCTGCGGTTTTTCTATCATTTCCAACAGCATCTGGTAATCCTTGTCGGCCAATCCTATATCAAGCAGCGATAAATTTGACGCCGACTGATCAAGCACCCTGATAACAATCTTTTCGCCAAATTGCGTAGGCAGCGTGGAAACCCTGAGATCAACCCCCTTGCCGTCCACCTTTATCTTTATCCCGCCGTCTTGTGGAATGCGCCTTTCGGATATATCCATCTTGGCCATGACCTTTATCCTTGATGTTACCGATGGCGCGAGGGACTTTGCAATCTGAGTAAAACCGGCCATTATTCCATCTACGCGCAGGCGTACGCGGAAGCCTGTCTCACTAGGCTCCATGTGTATGTCGCTTGCCTTGGTCTTAATAGCGCCGAAAATTGTCTTATTTACAAATTGGACAATCGGGGTGGATTCACTGTCTTTTATCAGCCTGTTAGCCTCTGAGCCGGAGACCTCAATTCGTTCGGTGGTTACTTCGAGGCTGCTTATGTCATCACTTACCGCATCGAAGATGTCCTTCATATCGCTATAATCAACCTTATCGGGTCTTGCGCCTTCACTGGTGTAATATTTATTGATGGCGCTCTCTATAGCGGTTGCAGTGGAGATGACGATGTCAACATCTCTGTTGACCATATACTTGACTTCTCTTATGGAATCTATATCCATCGGATTGACCATGGCTATTTGCATCAACCTGGTTGTGGCGCTTATCGGCATAATCGAATGTTTCAGCGCAAAATCCTTGTCTATTAAGCCTGTGGCCGAGGTTTTTACGGACACTTTGGACAGGTCAACATATGGCAGATTAAGCTGTGAGGACAGCGCGCGCGCAATTTCGGTCTCTGTGGAAAAGCCCATCTGTACAATGATGTCACCAAGTTTTTTCTTGCTCGCCTTTTGATTTGTAAGACAGGCCTCAAGCTGCTCTGTTGAAAGGGTTTTGGCGTCAAGGAGTATCTCTCCAAGTCTTTTGGGCTTTTTGTTGTGGTAATAATGTTGAGTTGCCCTCCTGATCTCAGCCAATGTTGTGACTACCGGGCGCACCTTTTTCCCCGTGACAAACTCCAAATCGCTGATTGCCCCAAGGTCAAGCGGGTCGGACATCGCAATAGTTATCCTGGTGCCTTCGAAATTGACGGGCATAACAAGGTGTTTCTCTACAAGTTTCAGAGGCACTGCCTTAATGGCGGCCTCCTCTATGTTGGCTTCCTGCAGGCTTATATACTCAAGCCCCATGTTGTCGGCAAGGGCATTGACAATCTCCATCTCGGTGGCATACCCATTGTCCATGAGTATCTTGCCGAGTTTATGCCCTGTCCGCTTTTGTTCGGTCAGGGCTAAATCCAGCTCAGTCTCAGTGATAGCTTCGGCCTTCAGCAGGGCCTCACCGAGCTTCGCAAGGACCGCCGCCTGCCGGTCAAACTTGGCTTTCATTACAGTTTCTATAGCCCACCTCGTGCCGCTTGCAACTCAGGAATATCTACAGAAAACGGCAACAACTACTCATAATAACTGCCCGCATGGTGATGATGAGATTCTCAGCAAACCGGAGTCTCATCTCCTTACAATAACTTGTTTATGCTAATACAACACCGCCCGAAATTGCCGCTTCTGCACGGCACTACCCAAGGCAAACGCATTAGAAATTGCCTCCCTTATAATTTGTCATTCCGGCTTGTCCGGAATCTGTCCTTATGCCTCAGAATATGCACAATCATTATGAAACTCCCGCTAAAGGGAAGATTCCGGACAAGCCGGAATGACAGAAATGGACAATCTGGAATGATTGCATAGACAATCTCTGCTTTGTTTCTCTAATGCGTTTGCCCTGCGTCACTGTCATTCCAGCCTATCGGTATTCACCTTTATAGCAACGTTCTCTATTATCAAAATGCAGCCCATGTTATACTTTATATCGCTGTTTATCAGTTGGACAACATAGGCCTCGTGTATCCAGTGGTTTTGAATATGGCTTTCCACAGTGCCATCAGATATGGATACAGAAAATGAATAATTGCCTGATTTCAGATTTGGAAAGTAAAACTCAAACTCTACGTGCAGCTTGAGGGTGTCGGTAAAGGGTTCTATTTGGACGTTGTATATGTAGTTATTTATTGTGAATATGTATGTGCCGTAGTTGTCTTTTAACGTGATGCCGCAACCGGGGCTTACAATATTGCCGTTTATATCCGCCTCGACAAGGAATTTAACCCTCTCGCCGCCCCTTAATATATTAATCCTGCGGTTTGTTTCGCACGAGATCATGATGACGCGCCGAATCTCCGCCCCACCTTCGCCAAAGGAGGCATATCCTCTGACGTCCTCCCATTCTATGGTGTCGCCTGAGGCGGTTGACTCCGGGGCCAGTGTGTATTTATTTTCGGTAGTAGAGCCGTCGTAAAACATGTATGACATATACTCTTTGCACACATATTCGGGTTCGCCGGTTAAATAAACCTGCCCGTCACGAAGCCAAATAACACTGTCGCAGAGCCTTTTTATCGCCCCGATGTCATGTGAAACAAGGATTATGCACTTGCCGCTGTTTTTGAAGTCGGTTATTTTGCGGAAACACTTGATTTGAAATCTTATGTCCCCCACGCTCAGCGCCTCATCAATTATTAAGATATCAGGGTCAACACTTACAGAGACGGCAAACGCCAGCCTTACGAACATCCCGCTTGAGAAGGACTTAACGGGTTGGTAAATGAACTCCCCGATGTCGGCAAAGGATATTATTTCCCCGAGCCTTTCGTCTATCTCGGCGCGGGTGTAGCCCATTATTGTGCCGTTAAAATAGATATTTTCTATGCCGGTGAGTTCGGGATTGAACCCCGCGCCAAGCTCAAGCAAGGCGGAGAGCCTGCCGGACTTGGTCAACATGCCGCTTGTTGGCGTCAACACCCCCGTCAATATTTGCAGAAGGGTGGATTTCCCCGCTCCATTTTTCCCTATTATTCCAACTGTCCGGCCCTTAATGGCCTTAAAACTAACATCCCTCAGGGCGTAGAAATCCTCATGATATTGTTTTTTGAAAGGGTTTACGGCCTCCTTCAACCTGTCTATCGCGCGTTTATAGAGTTTGTAGACCTTTGTCAGGTCAACGGCCTCAATAACGGCGCCTCCACCGGCAGGCACACCGCCGCGGTCTCTGTCGGCGTTTATCTCCACTGCCTGGTCCCTCGTCCTATATCTTTAAAGCATATCTGCAAAGTGTGGCCTCATCTTACGAAATAACTTTAACCCGGCGACCATTACCAGCCCTGTGACAAACCAATAATACAGCGTCAACAGGGGGGTTTCCCAAAACCATATCTTATATACGAAACTGTTCCTGTAGCCATCAACTATATAATACAGTGGATTGAGCTGTAGCAGAAACATATATTTCGGAGGCACAGACTTAATTGACCAAAACACAGGCGTTAGCCAAAAACCAAACTGCAGCCCCATGGCCACTACCTGCGAGGCGTCTCTGAAGAAAATCGCCACAGACGACGTTATCCATGAAATCCCCAGCACAAGCATAAGCGATGCGAAAAGGTAATACAGCACCTGCAGCGAATAAATTGAAAATCCATGCCCGTGCAGCAAAAATACAACAAACAAAAAGAGAAGGAAAAACATATGTACGTAGAGGGCGGAAATGATCTTCACAATGGGCAGGACGCTTACCCTGAAGACAACCTTTTTGACCAAAAAACTGTAATCCAGTATAGAATGCGTCGCTCCGGATATGCTATCAGAGATAAAAAACCACGCTATTATCCCGGGCATCAGCCACAAGATAAAGGGGAAATCGTCTGTCGGCCTTGCCTTAAAACCCATCTGAAAGACAAACCACAAGATCGCTATATAGACCGCGGGGTTGACAAAAGCCCATAAAACACCCAGAAAAGACCCCAGATATTTGGACTTAAAATCCCTTCTTGCCAACTCGATGAGTATAGCTCTGTTTCTATACAAATCAATGCAATTGACAGTTATAAGCCTGAGAACATTCATGATTCAAAACAATACAATGCCTGATTAACCCCGATTCAAGTCTCCCGTTTTCACGGGAAACGCCATGCTACATAGCAAAGTAGTCAAATTTCTCCTCCTTGTGCGTCCACCTGTCAAGCCTGAAAACAAAGGCAGGCTCCCAGTCCGGATTAAGCGTCACGAAAAACTCCTCGCCCTTGCATAACAGACGTTCGCCGTTTATCAGGTTCTGAAGCTCATAGGTCTCGTCATGTCCTATGCCGAGGTTCTGCAGAGGTATATATACCATCGAGTTATGAGTCTGAAACGGGTCAAGATTTGCAACGACAAGGATAATGTTTTTACCATCTGATGAGGCCTTTCCATAAAATAAGATATTTTCGTTGTCAGCGCGGAAAAAACGGAGATTCTTGTAATGGTGAAGGGCCGGGTTTTCGCGCCTGATTCGATTTATCAGTGTGATGAAGTCTGTTATATTGTTTGGCCTGTCCCAGTCCCATACCTTAAACTCGTATTTCTCGGAGTTCAGGTACTCCTCTTTTCCCTCTATCGCGTTGGCTTCACAGAGCTCATAGCCGCTGTATATGCCATAGACGGAGGAGAGTGTGGCGGCAAGGACAAATCTCATCTTAAAGGCCGCCCTGCCTCCTATCTGAAGAATCTGGGGCAGTATGTCGGGGGTGTTGGCAAAGAGATTCCCACGCATATACTCCTTCGCCTCAGACTGTGTCAACTCGGTGAAGTAGTCTATTATCTCTCCCTTAAAATTTCTCCACGTGAAGTACGTATAAGACTGTGTAAACCCAACCGCCGCCAGCGCCCTCATCACAGGTGGCCTTGTAAATGCCTCAGCCAGAAATAGAACATCGGGATACTGCCTCTGTAATTGTCCTATCAGCCAGTCCCAAAACGGAATCGGTTTCGTGTGCGGATTATCCACCCTGAATATCCTCACGCCCTTTTCTATCCAGAAGGTAAGGATTTGTCTCATCTCTTCCCATAACGCCTTCCATGCCCCATCAGGCGCATAAAAATTCAGCGGGTATATGTCTTCATATTTCTTAGGTGGATTCTCAGCGTATTTGATTGAGCCGTCAGGGCGCTTAAAAAACCACTCCGGATGCTCTTTCACGTATGGATGGTCGGGGGAACAGTTGATTGCAAAGTCGAGGGCTATTTCCATATCAAGCGCCCTGCACTTCTGTTCAAACTCCCCGAAATCTTCAATCGTCCCAAGCCCTGGCTCAACCGCCATGTGCCCGCCTCCGGCGTTTCCTATTGCGTATGGAGAGCCGGGGTCATCAGGGCCGGCCGTGAGTGAGTTGTTCGGGCCTTTGCGCTTAGTCTTCCCGATGGGATGAATGGGAGGCAGATAGACAACATCAAACCCCATTTCCTTTATCGCCGGAAGCCTATCCTGACACTCCTTAAATGTCGCGCTCCTTGAAGGGTCTTTACCCGCTGAGCGCGGGAAAAATTCATACCACGCGGCATAGCGCGCCCTTTCCCTGTCCACAATGGCCTCAAGATACGGCTCATACACCGTTAAATCCGCACGCACGGCATACCTTTTGATGATATCCATCAGAAGAGGGTCGGACATTATCCTGAGTTTATCTCCAGCCATTTTCTTGTTCTTTACCATTTCAACGACATCGGCAAAATATCTCTTTTCCTCTTCAGAGGTGATATGCCCGATGACGCTTTCAATCAGAATAACGCCCTCGGCCAGTTCGCTTTTCACATCCTGCCCCGCCTCAAATTTCTTCATCGTGTCCTTCAGCCATGAGGAAAAGACATCCGTATATGCCTCTATTGTGTACAGATAGCGGGTATTTTTCTCAAGGGCAAAACTGCCCTCCCACAGGTCGAGGCCGTGATTAACCGACACCATATCTACGCACTCCCACGACGCATCGCCGGAGTATTTCTCTTTATACTTCAGCACGGCCCTGGTTATATCGTGGCCATCTCTGAAGACCGTTGCCCTAACGGTGAGGACATCTCCAACCTCTCTTTTTATGGGATACCTCCCTCCGTCTACGCATGGTACTATGTCTTTTATGACAAACGGCTTATTAAGCACCTGACACCTCTCCTAAATACCTGAATTCAACCGCATCATATATTTGTTAAACCAGCATTTGTTAAACCAGCTTCCCGTATAAATCTACCACTTCAGCCGCTATGGCCTTCCAGCTAAAGTATTTTTCTGCCCGCAGTCTTCCTCTTCGCCCCATCTCCTGTGCCAGATGTTTGTCAGACAGGAGCTTATTAATCTTTACGGCGAGGTCTTTTGAGAACTCTTCGGGGTTAACCGGCTCAAATGGGCTTACCTTATGCTGGTCAAACTTGACCAGATAACCTGTCTGTCCATCTTCTATTATCTCAACAATACCACCTACGGCGCTTGCCACAACAGGCGTTGAACACGCCATTGCCTCAAGGTTTATGATTCCAAAGGGTTCATATATAGACGGACAACAAAACACTGACGCATGAGTATACAACTGAATTGCCTCTTTCTTAGAGACCATCTTCTGTATCCAGACGACATTGTCCCTCTTGATTTTCCTTATACCCTCTTCCATTTCATCTTTTATCTCAGGGGTGTCGGGCTGCCCGGCGCAAAGGACTATCTGCGCCTCGTCGTCAATGTGCTTGATGGCGTTGACAAGATGGATAATCCCCTTTTGGCGCGTTATCCTGCCAACGAAAAGGACGTATGGCTTGTCGGGGTTAATACCATATTCCACCAGCGCGTCTATTGATTCGACGGGACTGTATTCCTGCGTGTCTATGCCGTTATATATGACCGCTATCTTATCGGCGTCAACATCAAAAAACTCGATGATGTCTTTTTTCATCCCCTGTGAAACGGCGATAATTGAGTCTGCCATCTCAATGGCGGTCTTTTCCACCCACATAGACGCGTCATATCCAAGCCCAAGTTGTTCTGTCTTCCATGGGCGCAGAGGCTCAAGCGAGTGGGTAGTTATTACCAATGGAATCCCGTAGGACTTTTTCGCCATAATACCGCCAAAATGGGTGTACCACGTATGGCAGTGCACTACATTGGCATGGGTTGGCCTGGCGTTAAAGGTTATGCAATTATACAGGGCGGAGAAAAGGGATTGCAGCTTTTCCTCACTGTCTTCGACCATTTTTTGATCAATGCTATAGCCCCTGACCTTAAGCGACTTTTCGTCAACTGATTGGTTTCCAAAACATCGCACCTCCACATCAATCAACTTTGACATCTCACGCGTGAGATATTCGACATGTACACCGGCACCGCCGTATATATTGGGCGGATATTCATTTGTTAAAATTAGCGTCTTCACTGCCCTCTCCTTTGACAGGGGAGCCTCTTTGGGCGGCGTCTCCCCGCCGATTCTATCATTCGCTGATTATAGCCGAAAACACTGTGTTTTGGCAAAAAAATATTGCACACTGTCACACATTAAATCGAAAATTTATTATATCGCCGTCTGCGACGATATAGTTCTTACCTTCCAGGCGCGCCAGTCCCGACTTTTTTACCCCCGCCATCGTCCCGCTGGCAATAAAATCGCCATAGGCCACGACCTCCGCCCTTATAAAACCCCTCTCTATGTCCGAATGAATCTTCCCCGCGGCCTCAAGGGCTGTCATTCCCTTCGTTATTGTCCACGCCCGCACCTCATCCTCCCCAACGGTGAGAAACGTTAGCAGTCCCAGTAGCTCATATCCCTTGTTTACGACTTTATCCAGGGCGGACTGTTCTATGCCCATATCCTTGAGGAAAGACTCCGCCTCGCCGGGGGGCAGTTGCGCTATTTCCATTTCAATCTTCCCTGAGAGGCTTATTACTGCGTTTTTGTCGAAGTGCAGCCGTGCCGCTATTTCCTCTATCAGCGGCTGAGTATTGCCTATTGCCTCCTCGGATACGTTTATTACTATAATCTTAGGCTTTATGGATATAAACTGCAGGTGCACCATAGCCTTTTGTTCCTCCGCCGTAAAAAGGGTTTTTCTTAGCGGGATTTCTTTATAGAGCGTCTCTTTGCATTTCTCAAGTATCTTCTTTTCCATTTCATCGGGGCGTTTCCCGCGTTTTGCGGCCTCGGCCATACGTCCGAGGCGTTTTTCGACCAGTTCGAGGTCATAGAGCAGGAGTTCGGACTCAAGATTTGAGGCGTCTCTGACTGGGTCTATGGAGTTGTCAGGATGAACAACGGCGTCGTCTTTGAATGCCCTGACGACCTCAACGATGGCGTCGGCGTCCCTGATGAACTCAAAGACCTTCCTGTTGTGTGCGGCGTCGCCTTTTGTAAGCCCCTGGAAGTCCGTATAGACAATCGCCGCGTAGGTGGTCTTTTTCGGTTTATACATACCTGACAGAGTTTCAACGCGTTTATCGTTGACCCTGACTGAGCCGACATGCGGCTCCTCCATGGACGACGGATATATGGAGGTCTGAGCGTCTTTGCCCGTAAGGGCGTTAAATACGGTAGTCTTACCGGAGTTTGAAAGTCCGGTTATGGCAATCTTCAATTCGATTTCTCCTTTTCTCAGTCGTTACAGCAACCATCACTATGATAGCAACAGTCCACGGGTAAAAGTCAAACCCATCCTCATTGAAATATCTGTCGGAGCGCTGATATAATACAATTATGAAGGCTGTTATTGCGGCATTAATACTGTTACTGTTTATCAGTGCGTCTGTCGGCGCGAGGGAAATCCCCTTTACGCAGGACGACAGAGACCGGCTCATAAGGATTGAGGCAAGGATGGATGGCGTTGACAGGAGAATGGACGGCATTGACAAGAGAATGGACGGCCTTGATAAGAGGATGGATGGCCTTGATAAGAGGATGGACAACCTTGAGAGAAGAATGGATATTCTGAAGTCGGACATGGACAAGAAATTTGACCAGATGATGACATTCATGCTGTGGGGCTTTGGCATTCTTTTTGGTGGAATGGGCGTTTTGATGACAACGGTCATATGGGACAGACGCACAGCCCTCGCCCCGGCTGTTAGAAAAAACAAGGAACTTGAGGAAAGGGGAGATAAAATGGAAAGGGCGTTAAGGGAATTAGACGTTAAGCATTCCGAAATAAAGGACGTATTGAAACGCGCAGGGTTGTTGTAAATCATCACAATCGAGTAGGAGGCAGGTGATTAGTTCACCTGCCGACCTCTCACGCCACCGTACGTGCCGTTGTGCATACGGCGGTTCGTAAGTTAAAAAGACCCATAAACATCAAGAAGTCCATTATAGCCTATTTGGCGAAAATAACTGTTAGTAAGGGTTGTAGATAAGATGGGGCTTCCTGACGTATGCCAGTAGCCTTTTCGGGTATTGGCATACTCCCATGCTTTTGGGTTGCTAAGGCCGAGACGCACAAGGTTATCATGTTTCGTCCTGATTTTCTTCCATTGTTTCCAATGGCACATGCGCAGCCGTCTTCTTATCCATTCGTCCAGCTTTCGACAATGTTCTCGCATGTCCGCTAATGCGAAATACCCAACCCAACCCCTTATGACCTGATTGAGTCTCTCTATTCGCATCTCCATGCTCATTGATTTGCTCCTTGATGTTGCCGCCCGAACCTTGTCCTTCAATCGTTTCAGAGATATTGGGTGTACTCTTACCCTTATTCCTTCCTTGCTCCGGTAAAAGGACATCCCCAAAAATTTCCGCCTTTGAGGATAATCCACTGCGCTCTTGTCCATGTTGACCTTCAGCTTCAGCCTTTTCTCAAGAAACTTGCTTACACTTGCCATTACACGAATCCCAGCACGCATACTCCTGACATATATATTACAGTCATCGGCATAACGGCAGAACCGGTGCCCGCGCCTTTGCAATTCCTTGTACGGTCAAAGAATTTCTCCAAATCTATGTCAACTACGACTCCATATCCCTCGTTTATATACCTGCGCGCCTGTCCTATTGCCTGATGCGCGCTGCGTCCGGGTCGAAATCCATAGCTGTGTTCGG
>JADFXF010000056.1 GCA_015233685.1 Nitrospirota bacterium
CGTGAAATCTATGGGTGTGGTTATTTAGACGCTTACTAATATTCGCATTTTTCAAGCACTTAGTTTCTCGTGTTTCTACTAAACAATCACAATGCTTATTATCGTTATAATATTATAATACTTATTGCTTGACAGATAATCAATTATGTGTTATAGTATATTGGTCGGCTGTATCATTTGCCGACTAAGGGCGGCTGCCTGAATCATTATAATTGTTGTGAGGAGGAATTGTGGACGGCTTTGCAAACGAAAATAATCCTTTGAGGTTCGACATTGAAGGCGGCGAGATGTATCTGCCCTTTGCCAAAAATAAACTCCGGGAGATGAAGCATCTTATGGCCATGAGGGATATCTCTTTTGACAATCGTGTTATAGGTGTTGATGGCGCTGAGATACTCATCAAATCCATGCCCGGCTTTGATTACATTTCAATCATTGCAACGCCCCGCAAACCCGGCGTTATGCTCATATACATAAGAAACACGTCCAGGGAGGCCGACGGCTATCAATATGAGTTAATCTATGACACATCAGGCAACAAAAAAGGCAAGGACTACAGGGTTTTACTCTATAGGCGCAACGACAGTAACGGCTCAGTTGGCCTTAGCCCTGATGGCTTGATGGGAGACGGCCTTTCAATCTCGGACACCGGCCTTACGCTCTGCGTTCAATCTGGTGATGGGGTCTATGCCGCTCAACTGCCTTCCATCTTTGCCTATAACGAAACGATAGATTATGCGGAGTTCATGCCGACCTCGTGGAGTTCGACTTTATTGGTACTGGACAAGCAAAGAGTAGTAGGCAGCAGCTATGTTAGCAACTGGTCTAAGACACAATCAAAAGGGATGAGCAAATATGTTGAAGACCCGACACAGTTTATTTCTCTACCGGGAAGCAGACATGCCTACACAAGCGGCAGAGACGGTTATGTCACTGGCTGCATGTTTAAAAACCAACAAGAGCTTCTTGGCACCGGCGCTATGTACAGGGAGTTAAGCCTCTTCCCTGAGGATGGGTTTTATCAGTTGTGGAAAAACGAGGTCGTATATAAGGCCACGCCAGAGGATAAAGACTATATTGTCGGCACGCTAATCGGCAGCGATTATATAACCGGCACGCCCTGGCAGACAGGATACAACTGGATGACCTGGCAGGTAATAGACATATTTGACAAGGACAACGCCCTTGTCAAGATAGTAAGCAATACTATACCCAAAGGTGGGACTGTCCAATACCCATATACCCTGAATTTAACCGTGGACAGCAGATGGTACCTGGACAGGACGCCGCCGATTTTCTCTGCTACCTCAGACACATGGATATACAACGGTCAAACGGCTGTCAACGATACCACATGTGAGAGGATAGAAAGGCTGATGGTGGGAGATATAGAGATCGAAAATGTACAATACGTGGAATCGGTATATGACAGCAACCGTCTTGACTGGATACCTGGCTCAAAGCCGGCGATGACGCTGGTAGCCTCTTCTGGTAGCGCCAAGGGCGGCTTTGGAGATGGCGCTATATCCGCTAGTGGAAGTGTGACGGGCAGCGGCAAGTTTAATGCCACACTAAAGGTTGAATCATTTTTAAACACCTCAACAGGCCGCGGCAACATACGCTTGTTGCCAATTTCTATCGGGGAAAGTCACAAGGCCACTAAATCAGGCTACCGGGATATCCACGTAACGGCATTTGATAACATGAATGGCGCGGATTACTTTATTATCATATATAAAAAGAGTTACGTTTATTTCTCAGAGTCAAGCGATACGCCAAACGTAAACGACGGGACAATTCCTACGCCGATAACGAGCCAAATAAGCAAGCCTACGGTTACTTCATACTACATCGCGTATAAAACAAAGGACGGCGGCCTGATTAAGGCTGGTTTGGCAGGGGACATTGCCGCGACCTCGTGCCAGATAAACAACGGCTATATGGCCTATACATATTGTACCTTTGAAAACGGCGCGTTTGTGGCGAGGACAATAGGGATGATTGACATCGCAACAGGCACTAAAAACGAATGGGAAACTGACGACAATGACGCTCGCCTAAGCGGCTTTCAACACGACCACCACGCGGCGATAGGAATATTGTGATCAGTTATATAAGAAGGAAACCGTCCCCGCAACTGAGGTGGCAGCCTGCCCGCAGAAACAACAGCCCTGCCGCCTTATGCCCGCAGCATTGATACGGGGGCGACGCGCACACATAACACCACCACCCTTCCCATGCAATCGTTGGGAGGGGTTTATTTTTTATCTGTATCGGGCGTCTTATCCCTGTCGGGACTTTTGCTTATAGAGGCATATATCCCTTTTACCGCTTCAAGGACCCCACCAAAGTACGACATCATGTCCTCGTTGAGGTTAAGCCCCTTTTGACGAAGTTCTTTCAGGAAGACCTCTCCATCCGATTGATTCCAGACGCCTCTGGTTTTCTTTACGAAGTCTGCCGTTTGAGAGGACATGTCTATCATAACATTCCTGATGCCGTCAATGTTCGTAGAGGCATTGTAAACCTTTTTCAATGTCTCAAGCACTAAGCCGACATAACGCTCCATATCGGTTGTCAGCTCAATGCCCTTTTTCTGCACCTCATCCAAAAAGCCCAGCCATGTCGTATGGTCCCATGTACCCTTCTGGCGCTCTACGAAATCACTGGCCAGCTCCAGTAGCCTGTCAAAGGTCTCCGTCATCTTCTTGTTCATCATTAAGTCCTCCGCTGTCTTCCTGAAATAATTTATACCGACAGCTAATATGATGCCACATTTGGGGGGGGAAAAGCAATCAAAATATGCACGGTTGCACTATGGGATTTATTCTGACCTAAAAACTAAGCGGCCACAGGACAAATCAATTAATTCCAGACATTTATAGATCGAGCATAGTGACATAGATGGCATGGATAGAAATTATGCTGATGCAGTAGAAATGTATTTAGGTGAGATCGTTGTACGTCGTGTTTGCGTGGAGGAGGCGCAATTGAGCTGTGATGTCAACTGTTTCCGGGCTGTTGCCCAAACCTAATATTTGAAATTATTATACATTCATCTTATTGTAACTTATTGATAATAATGACTTCTTAAAATCCAACATTCATTAAATACCATTTGGGCAACAGCCCGTTTCCTCTGATAAGAAACCACCATACGCCAGCACCAACCACCAATAGCACAGCTATCAGAATTACGATTCAAATTGTCAGACGCGTACGCATCTATGTACTGCTGAGGTACTCGTTCATATTTTATATACCCTTCATAGCGCTTTGACACAAGGACTTCGTTAAAGGCTCAGTAGAATATGATTAATTCTATTTTTAAATCATATGTGCATTAATAATCAATGATTAGTGTATTTATGAAATATCTTAGTCTGTCATTCCGGCTTGTCCGGAATCTGTCTCAGCACATCCTCAAGCCAAATACGATTCCGGACAAGCCGGAATGACTACAAGACAAGAAGGGTGATGACAATTTTTTGTCGCGGAGTGAGATAAAATATATTATTGTAGGTATGATTTAGAAATGGAATAACCCCCTCATCTATCGGAAAGAGTATCCCCATTTATCAAGGTGAACAGGATATCTCACAATGAGCAGGCTATTCCTCGTCAACCGCACGAGAGGTTACGGTCTCATCTTATTTGATATCATCAACACCTGCTCCGGAAGGAATTAACTCCGGCACATAGGCCCTGCCCCTGACTGAGCGCATATGCCCCCATCTCTCAACGACAAGACCAGACGGCGTCTTTACCCTGCTGTGCCTTTTACCATGCATGCGTGGGGTTTGCCGCAGGGCATTGACGTACTCATCATTATAGTAGCCAAGCAGGGGCGTGAGGTCGGGGTGGACCGGTCCGTTCCATACAACGGCGAATACTACTCCATCAGGGGAAATATATTCACGAATGGCCGAGGCTCCTGAATTGATTTCTGCAACTGTATAACCATCGAAAACCATCTGCGGCACCGATGAGTTCGGGGCCGAAAGAGCCTTTCTATCTGACTCAACCGAATCAATAGAGCCTCCAATGGCGGCGTTTACCAGTGGTGATGGCAACAAAACAACCGCTAAAATCGCAAATACTATAAACAACGCAAACCTTCTCATTGCCAAACTGCCGCTAATGCCGTCTGCTGACATTCAAACCTCCCTGAATATATAAAATTGCGCTTCAATAGGCAACATATGGACCCGTGCCAAGTGTGGACTTAGTGCCGTCTATTCCATAATAAACACTTCGTCCAAAGAAGAAAGGCAGCCCCCAGTCGAATTCCCCTGCCCCATCCCCGCCTAATTCGACAAACACGTTGCTGCTCGAATTAAAAAGACTTACGGCATTACCTATCTGAAACGAGACAGTACCGTTTGGAGAGCCGTTAATTCCCTGATTGGACGCCGTAAAGCTCTGTGTTGCCGTAGGACAGTAAAAACCGTCAGCACTGGAAGAAGCGCTGCAGTCGGGCAAGGTGCTTGCGGAGGGGGACTGAAAAAACAAACCGTTTGAGCCGCTGTCTATGAAACCGTTGCCAGTGTAAGTGACACCGCTAAAGATTGTGTTGAGATCCGCATATTGGTCGGTTGGATAGACAGTTACCGTGGATAGTGGCGAGTTATTGGACTGTGTGCCAATACCAAGCACGAGTGAGCCGCTTACTGAGGCCACCCCGCCCAGGGACACGCCCGGAAGCTGCACTATCACACCATTGTTGTCCTGGGGCAGAAGCGCCACAGGGTTTTGAACCTGATTGGACAGGGCAACGGTTGTACCGCTGCACCTGCCTCCCCCGCAGGAGTAATACGTCTGGTTGTTGGCGTTATTTACGCAGTCCGAACCGCAGTCATGGGGAAGAACATTGACTCCGAGAATGCCGTTAAACCCGGCTTCCGCAGGGCTTGTATCCACATATGGATTTTGGCGCAGCACACAACCTGATGACCCTCCGGGAATGCCGCTGAAGGTGGAGTCAAAGGTGTAATCAATAACATGTACCGGCACCGTAACGACAGGCTCACTACCCAGTATGACGCTCGCCGTGGCAACATACCCCCAGTCAGCCGAACCATCCCCATACTCCATACACTCCGCAAGCGTTCCGGAACCCGCGGTTACTGGCGTCAGGGAAACACTCAAAACCGATTTGAATACCCTCAGACCGGTACTCATCGTATCTAAAAGGATGTCGTTTATTGTCTGGCAGGTTGCGGTGCCAGGGGTACAGATTGTAACGCTGACGCACGGTTTGTTGGCATACCCAGAGGAGTTGGCCGCCGAACAGAGCGAGCCGTTTACCGTAAGAGAAAGCACATTACCTCCCGTGGTCGGTGTTGGTGTTGGAGAAGGCGTGGGTGTCGGTGTTGGTGAGGGCGTTGGCGTGGGTGTCGGCGTCGGATTCGTCCAGCTCACCCCTAAGCTGTTCCACTGGCCATTATACATATACATATACCCGTCGGTCCAGGCTACAAGGGCGGTACCGTTTGTGTACCATTGGATATAGCATGAGACCCCGCCGGATGTCCCCGTAATTATGCCTCCGGAAGGAGTTCCAAGCGACGAGGCATATTGATTATAGACGGTCATAATCTCTGTGGCTGCCTCACCTAATGTTTGCCAGTTGACCCCTAGCTGGTACCACTGGCCATCATACAAATACATATATCCATCTGGCCAGGCTACAAGGGCGGCACCGTTTGTGTACCATTGGAAGTAGTACGTGGACGAACCGGAACTTCCCGTCTGTAAGCCTCCGGATGGTGAACCAAACCACGAAGCATATTGATTATAGACGGTGGTAATTGCCACAGCGGCAGTTGCCTCAGTGGCCGATGCCGCGGCGGACGCTGACGCGCTAAAGTAAAAGATTGCTAATATGCAAACTATGATAGCTACAAGCGATTGACTTAGATTGCCTCTATTCATGATTGAAATCTCCTTGTGGCACATGGTACTGCCTGCCCAACCTTTGAATGCGGCAATCAGACCGGCCTTTTTTCCCCCGTTAATTTCGTGATTGCCCTATAGACGGCTAATGCCGCAAAGATCGCCGCATATATCAGGGGCGTGCGAACATCCTTTTTCACTAGCCAAACGTAGTGTATTACGGCACTTGTGGCAGCCGGATACACCACTGCTTTATGTAAGCCCTTTATGCGCGTAAACCCTATTCGCCTTAAAATCACCGGCACCATCATAACCACAGATGAGGCTATTAACAGATAGGCCAGCGCCCCAAAGATGATTCGCGTGTGTTTTGTGGCATCTTCAATGATGTCACTTATCGAAAAATCCTGGTCAGCCGCCGCATATGTCAGAAAATGGAGCGTGGCGTAAAAAAACGCGGACAAGCCCGCCGCTTTGTGATACCCGGAAATCCATTTCAGGTAAGGAAGGTTGCTTAGTGTCCTTGCCGCTATGGCTAATAATAAAAAATTAAATGTCCAATCACCCGCTGTGTGAAGGACTTTCTCAACCGGGTCAGCGCCTAAATGCGACGTCAGTCCAGCCCATATAAGATACATAAACGGGGCGAGAAATGCTAAAGCGACGACGGCCTTTGGTATTTTCCACGTTTTGTTATTTTCCATAATTGAACCACCCTGATTAGAAGTACTTACGCAGGTCCATTGCGGCGTAAAGTGACGCCACCTGTTGGGCATATCCGTTAAACATCAGCGTTTTACGTCTAAAAAACTCACCGATTCTGCGCTCTGTCGCCTGTGACCATCGCGGGTGGTCAACCTCGGGGTTGACATTGGCGTAAAACCCGTATTCAAGCGGACCTGCCTTCATCCACGAGGTAACAGGCATTTGGTCGGTAAGTCTTATTTTCACGATGGATTTTATACTCTTAAACCCGTATTTCCATGGCACAACTAATCTTAACGGCGCACCGTTTTGATTTGGCAGCACCTCGCCGTACATGCCCACAGACAAAATGGTAAGGGGATGGACGGCCTCGTCCAACCGAAGGCCCTCCACGTAAGGCCATTGAAGGACGTCACGCCTCTGTCCCGGCATTTGAGACGGGTCATGGATTGTGGTAAACTCAACGAACTTCGCCTTTGAGTCCGGTTCGATCAGTTTTATAAACCCAGCGAGGGGAAATCCTACCCACGGTATAACCATAGACCACCCCTCGACACAGCGAAGGCGATATACGCGCTCCTCAAGGGGGAAGCGTTTTATTAACTCATCAATATCATAGCGCCTGGGGTTTTTTATAAGGCCCTCTATGGTCACTGTCCACGGGCGGGTGCGAAAGTTCTTACTCATTGGGGCCACATCTTCTTTATTTGTGGAAAATTCGTAGAAATTATTATAACCCGCCGCGCTTTTGTAAAGAGTTTGCTCTTCGCTGCCGGCGTAGTCGACATGTTTTTCGATTTTCATGGGGATACCGCCGTGGGACTGCGCCTCCGCAAGCGGGGGGAATGCCGCCGCCGCAGCCGCAGTGGCTGAGGCGGCCATAAACTCACGCCTGTTCAGATAGACCTCTTTTGGAGTTATCTCATCGGCCTTAATCTCATTGTCATCTTTTAATGGCATATCCCATACCCTCCTTTGATTATATATTTATGCGGACATAAAGGTAAAGGAAAAATCCATCGGCATCAGGCAACGCGAAAGGGCAAATGGAAGAGTAAGGCTAACGCAATTTATAGGGCGCTAATATGTGGGCTATCATATCAGGGTGTGGGCGCTGAATTATTTCCTGAACATCTTTTCGAGATTCTTTAGTTTGCTGACCTCACCGAGGGCTATAAGCGTATCGCCCGGCTCAACAATAGACTTATGCGTGGGGTTAAAAAGCATCTCACCGGCAGAGCGTTTGACGGCCACGATAATTACCCCGAACTTACGGCCGATTCCCAAATCGCTCAGTGTCCGGTTGGCAAATTCAGAGCCCTGGGTTACTGTCAGCTCCTCCATCTGCAACTCAATATTGCCGCTTTTTGTGGCAAACTCAAGAAAATCCACCACCGCCGGCTTTAAAATCGTCTGGGCCATCTTTAGGCCCCCGATGTGATACGGGGAGACAACGCGGTCTGCCCCTGCCCTGATGAGTTTCGACTCAGTGCTTTCCTCACCGGCCCTCGCCACTATCTTTAGTGTCGGATTCAGCCCCCGCGCGCTTAGAACCACAAACAGATTTTGAGCATCCGTAGATAACACCGAAATCAACCCTGCCGCGCGCCCTATGCCGGCCTCAATTAGTACCTCATCTTTTGTGGCGTCTCCTGTGAAAAAAAGCTCCTCACTGTCCAGATGCTCCTCTGAGCGCTCCTTTTCTATCACGAGGTATGGCACATCGTTTGAGCGCAGCTCGCGGCAGATAATCTGCCCCATCCTTCCATAGCCGCATATTATATAGTGGTCTGTCATTCCCTTAATCTTTTTTTCCATCTTCCTCCTCCCAAGTACCTCCTGTAATTCTCCTTCAAGCACTATCCTCATGGCAGTGTTTACGGTATAGGCCAAGGCTCCAACGCCAAATATGATTAGAACTATCGTAAAGGACCTTCCGGAAACCGACATCGGATGGACCTCCTGATAGCCTATCGTGGCCAGCGTAATGACCACCATGTAAAACGAATCGAAGGCGCCCCATCCCTCGGTAACCATATAACCGGCCGTGCCCATTGATACTATAAATGTCAGAAGGCATGCCAATACGATTATTTTTTTTCTCAGGTCAATGTGCGATTGAATCTTCATTGAAGTACAGGCAGGGGAGCAGCCACTCCCCTGCCACATTTATCATACATATGGATTATTATTCGACGGCCTCTTCTTCTTCGACATGCTCCTCGGCCTCTCGTTTTACAAACGTATCAATAAACTTGTCCATGCCCGTGCCACAGGGTATTATCTTACCCATAATGACGTTTTCCTTCAGGCCATGCAGGTCGTCAATAGCGCCGCTTAGGGCCGCGTCGGTAAGCACCCTCGTTGTCTCCTGAAATGAAGCCGCAGAGACCCAACTATATGTCGTCAGAGACGCCTTCGTGATACCAAGCAACAGTGGTTTGGCGGTGGCCGGCCTTCCGCCTTCTGCCATAACCGCCTCGTTGACCTCCTGAAAATGCATACGGTCAACGTGCTCGCCAATCATAAATTCAGTGCCGCCCGTGTCTTCTATGTTTACTTTTCTCATCATCTGGCGAACTATTATCTCAATGTGTTTGTCGTTAATGGCAACGCCCTGCAGCCTGTACACCTTCTGCACCTCGTCAACCATATAGCGCTGCAACTCCGTAGGCCCTAAGATGTCCAGGATGTCGTGCGGATTGACTGCCCCGTCCATCAACGCCTCACCGGCCTTCACCCAGTCGCCGTCGTGAACTGTGACGTGTTTGCCCTTAGGAATGGTATATTCCTTCGTGATGTCCCCGCCGCGCACCTTTACCATTCTGACGCCCTTTTGGGTTGAGACAAGCTCCACTGTGCCGTCAATTTCAGACACGAGTGTGGGTTCTTTCGGTTTACGAGCCTCAAATAACTCAGCCACACGCGGCAGACCGCCCGTTATATCCTTTGTCTTTATCGTTTCCCTCGGTATCTTCGCCAATATATCGCCGGGGGCTACGAGGTCATTTTTCTCTACGAGGATATTAGCGCCCGCAGGGAGATTATAACGCGCGGGGATAGAAGTGCCGGGCAGTTTGAGCGTTGACTTGCCATGCTCATCCTTAATTGATATTCTCGGCCTCAGATTCAGGTGTGTCGGGTAATCTATTATCAGTTTATGCGAAAGCCCCGTTATCTCATCAACCTGTTCTTTTACGGTGATGCCTTCCTCGACATCGCCCCACGCAACGCGCCCACCTACTTCTGTTAGAATCGGTGTTGAGTACGGGTCCCATTCGGCTATCTTTTGCCCTATCGTTACCCTGTCATCCTCTTTCACCGTAAGACGCGCCCCGTAAACGAGGTTATGCTTTTCACGCTCTCTGCCTGTCTCGTCGGCTACGGCCACAAAGGCATTTCTATTCATAACAACCAGAAGCCCTTCGCGGTTAGTAACATAGTTCAAATCAACAAACTTGACCAGCCCTGAGTGCTTTGCTGTCAGCACGGCCTGCTCGATAACCTTTGTGGCCGCACCGCCGATATGGAATGTCCTCATGGTGAGCTGCGTACCAGGCTCGCCTATGGACTGGGCGGCTATGATGCCCACGGCCTCGCCTATTTCTATTTTTGTGTTTCTGGCGAGGTCGCGTCCATAGCAATTGCCACATATGCCAAACTTTGTCTGGCACGTCAGCACGGAGCGTATTTTCACCCTGTCAACGCCTGCCTCCACGATTACCGACACGGCCTCTTCGTCTATTTCCACGTTTCTCGGCCATATTACCTCTTGTGTCACGGGGTCTTTTATGTCCTCCGCCGGGAGTCTGCCCAGCAGCCTTTCTTCAATGGGCTGGATTATCTCTCCACCTTCAATCAGCGACGTAATGATTATGCCGTCTTCAGTGCCGCAGTCTATCTCTGTGATTATCACGTCCTGGGCAACGTCAACAAGCCTTCTGGTCAGATAGCCGGAGTTCGCCGTCTTTAGCGCCGTATCGGCAAGGCCCTTACGCGCGCCGTGCGTGGATACAAAGTACTGAAGCGGGGAGAGACCCTCACGGAAGTTCGCCGTAATCGGGGTCTCAATTATCTCACCCGACGGCTTTGCCATCGGTCCGCGCATACCGGCAAGCTGTCTTATCTGTGCCGCCGAGCCTCTGGCCCCGGAGTCAGCCATCATAAACACGCTGTTAAAGGCACGATTCTTTTCGATATCCTCTTTGGTCAGCGTCTTGCCGTCCTCCGCGCCCAACTCTGCCATCATAAACTCGGCCACCTTTTCTGTCACGGTTGCCCATATGTCAATGACCTTGTTGTACCTCTCACCCTGCGTTATCAAGCCGTCGGAGTACTGCTTATACACCTCCATGACTTCTTTCTCAGCCTCTTTCAGGATTTCCGCCTTGTTTGATGGTATGTGCATGTCGGTTATACATATTGATATGCCGGATTTCGTCGCGTAATGAAATCCAAGATTTTTCAGCTCGTCTAAAAACATAACCGTCTTACGCCTTCCGGCATACTTATGGGCATAGTCAATTACCTTTTGCACCTCTTTCTTAGTCTGCACCTTGTTTATTTCAGCAAATGGCACATCCTTAGGCACGATTTCATAGAACAACACCCTGCCGACTGTCGTATTGACATGTGTGCCGTCTATCTCAACCTTTATCCTGGCGTGCTCAACAACTGCGCCGCTGTCGTAGGCTATGCGCACCTCCTCGACAGACGAAAAATGCTTGCCCTCGCCCTTTGCGCCCGGTCTTTCCTTTGTCAGATAGTAAATCCCCAGTACCATGTCCTGCGTTGGAAGCACAATAGGCTTGCCGCTTGCCGGTGACAGGAGATTGTTTATTGACATCATAAGTACGCGAGCCTCAACCTGCGCCTCTACGGACAACGGGACGTGGACTGCCATTTGGTCGCCGTCAAAGTCGGCATTATAGGCCGTACACACCAGAGGATGGAGTTTTATCGCCTTACCCTCTATGAGGATTGGGTCAAAGGCCTGAATGCCAAGCCTGTGAAGCGTAGGCGCCCTGTTCAGAAGCACAGGGTGTTCCTGGATTACCTCCTCAAGCGCGTCCCATACCTCGTCACGTTCCATTTCGACGAATTTCTTCGCCTGTTTTATCGTCGTTACATAACCCTTTTCCTCTAACTTATTGAATATAAAGGGTTTAAATAGCTCAAGGGCCATCAGCTTTGGAAGGCCGCACTGGTGGAGCTTTAACTCCGGGCCTACCACTATAACCGAACGTCCTGAGTAATCCACGCGCTTGCCAAGCAGGTTTTGCCTGAAACGCCCCTGCTTGCCCTTTATCATATCGCTGAGGGATTTCAATGTCCTCTTCGTTGAACTCTTCGGCAGTTTCGCCCCCTTTGTGTTATCAAAGAGTGAGTCAACGGCCTCCTGCAGCATTCGCTTTTCGTTTTTCACGATGACGCTTGGGGCCTTCAGCTCAATAAGCCGCTTTAATCTGTTGTTGCGGTTGATGACGCGCCGGTAGAGGTCGTTTAAATCAGAGGTCGCAAATCGTCCTCCCTGAAGCGGTACAAGCGGCCTCAAATCCGGAGGAAGCACAGGGATTACATCAAGAATCATCCATTCGGGCCTGTTTTTCGACATCCTGAATGCCTCGACTATCTTGAGCCTCTTAGTGAGACGTTTCTTTACCCCTATTGCGCCGGTCTCCTCAATCCTCGTCTTCAGGTCAACGGACAGCCAGTCAAGGTCAACCTTTCGAAGCAGTTCCCTTATTGCCTCTGCCCCCATGCCGCCCTTAAAGCGCGAACCCAGCTCCAGCGCATACTTCTTGTACTCCTCTTCGCTTAGTATCTGTTTTTCCTTCAGGGGTGTGTCACCAGGGTCAACCACCACATAACTTTCAAAATAGAGGACTTTCTCAAGGTTTTTCATCGTCATATCAAGCAGCATTCCAATCCTGCTTGGCACGCCCTTGAGAAACCATATATGCGCCACCGGCGTACAAAGCTCTATATGTGCAAGGCGTTCCCTTCTGACTTTGGCGTGGATTACCTCCACGCCGCACTTATCGCACACAACGCCCCTGTGTTTCATCCTCTTGTATTTACCGCAAATGCACTCCCAGTCCTTTACCGGACCGAATATCTTGGCGCAGAACAGGCCGTCTTTCTCAGGCTTAAAAGTCCTGTAGTTTATCGTCTCAGGCTTTTTCACCTCACCGAACGACCATTCCCTGATACGCTCAGCGGAGGCGAGTTTTATCCTTATCGCGTCGAAGTCCTTTTGAGTCTTTGGAATCTGATACATACTGTATACGATTTCACTCAAGAGTGTTATCCCCCTCTATCTTTTTTTCTCCAAAAGCTCTACGTCGAGACAGAGACTTTGGAGTTCTTTTATAAGGACATGAAACGACTCCGGTACACCCGGATCAAGCGTTGCGTCGCCCTTGACTATCGCCTCGTACATCTTGGCACGCCCGGTAACGTCGTCGCTCTTTACCGTCAAATACTCTTGCAGCGTGTAGGACGCGCCATAGGCCTCCAGCGCCCAGACTTCCATCTCACCGAGCCTCTGTCCGCCAAACTGCGCCTTGCCGCCAAGGGGTTGCTGTGTTACCAGCGAATATGGCCCTATGGAGCGCGCGTGTATCTTATCCTCAACCAGATGGTGGAGCTTGAGCATATACATATAGCCCACGGTTACAGGCCTCTCGAATGGTTCCCCTGTCTTGCCGTCATGCAGTATTGACTGCCCGTTTTCGGCAAGGCCGGCCTTTTTCAGGAGTTCTTTTATGTCGTTTTCCTTTGCCCCTTCAAATACCGGAGTTGCCACATAAACACCGAGGGCCTTCGCCGCATATCCGAGATGGGTCTCAAGTATCTGCCCTACGTTCATTCTTGACGGCACGCCGAGGGGATTCAGCACTATTTCAACCGGTGTGCCATCTGGCAGGTAAGGCATGTCGTCCTCAGGCAGCACCATTGCCACAACACCCTTATTGCCGTGCCTTCCGGCCATTTTATCCCCCACCTGTATCTTCCTCTTCATTGCAATATAGACTTTTACGAGTTTATTGACACCGGGGGGTAGCTCATCTCCTTTTTTCAGCCTCTCTATTCTTTCGTCATACCTGTTTTGAAGCTGTTTTAAGTAATCCCTTGTCGTCTTCATAAAATCTTCGATTTGCTGCTGCGTGTCGGGGTCGCTGATTTTCAGACGGCTGAGTTTTCTATCGCTTATAGCCTCTAATATCTCAGGGGTGAGCACGTCGCCGGCCTTACAGATAAGCTCCCTGGCACCAGAGTCCCTTCTTAGGTCCTCAACGGCGGTCTTGCCGGTTAAGAGCTTCCTGAGGCGGTTGTGCATCTCATCTGACATAATTCGTATCTCTTCTTCCACGTCTCGCTGGAGGCCTTTTATCTCGTCGTCCTCAAGGGCCTTAGCGCGCGAATCCTTTTTAATCCCCCTGCGGGTGAAGACCTTT
>JADFXF010000057.1 GCA_015233685.1 Nitrospirota bacterium
CCTTGCGATTAAACCAGATGATTACTATACCATGAGGAACAAGGGGGTATCCCTGTCATTTCAGGGCAAAGAAGATGAGGCTATTAAATTATTTGATGCCGCCCTTGCGATTAAACCAGATGATTACGATGCCATGAGGAACAAGGGGGTATCCCTGTCAGAACAGGGCAAAGAAGATGAGGCTATTAAATTTTATGATGCCGCCCTTGCGATTAAACCGGATGATTACGATGCCTTGAGGAACAAGGGGGTATCCCTGTCAGAACAGGGCAAAGAAGATGAGGCTATTAAATTTTATGATGCCGCCCTTGCGATTAAACCGGATGATTACCATGCCTTGAGGGACAAGGACGTATCCCTTTTGCTGATCCTTATTAAAATGGTAAGGAAAGAATTTAAACCTAAAATAGGTAAATTTATAAAACAAATGGCTGAGTTCAGGGTAAAATTTAACGAATTTATGGACACTAAATCATGCATTGATCCGAATAGCCACCTGCTATTAACATTGAGAAAGTGGAACTCATACACCCCTATTATCCCATCAGACGGAGAAGAGAGAAGTTTAGGTGGCGGCTATTTTATTTACTATAACGGAAAAGGGACAGTCATTGACCCCGGATATAATTTTATCGAGAATTTTTACAAAGCCGGTGGAAAAGTATTTGACATTGACAATGTTGTACTTACCCACGCGCATAATGACCACACAAACGACCTTGAGTCAATAATGACATTGATATATAAGTATAATTATAATGATGACCGTAAATTCGGCATAGATCACCCTAAACATAAATCTATAACCTTGTACATGAACGCCGGAAGTTTTATGAAGTTTTCTGGTCTTCTGGATTTGCGAGGCTGCGATTACATAAAAAATGTGTTTATGCTAACATCTGGTCAAAAATACAACGTTGATGGGATTGCCATGACAGTATTATCAGCATATCACGACGAATTGATAACAAAGAAATATGCCGTAGGGTTGCACCTCGCATTTGATTTTGACAATGGTGTCAAGAGAAACATTCTTTTTACGTCAGACACAGGGCTTTACCCAAAAGATAAAGATCAAGTAGATACAAGCAAAGATGAAGTACATGTATCTTATAAGGATGCAGTCAAAGATGTTAATCTTTTAGTTGCACATCTCGGCTCAGTAAGAGCTGAAGAAATAAAAGAAAAGAAAAAAATAGAAAAGGTTTTTTATCCAAACCATCTTGGGCTTCTTGGCACTACAAGAATGATAACAAGCATAAGACCAAGGCTTGCATTAGTTTCGGAGTTTGGCGAAGAATTACGTGAATTTAGAGGTGAATTGATGGCGATGATAGAAAAGGTGGTGAATCAATATTTTGTAAATGAAAATAATAATCATGTCACAAAGGTTTTACCTGCCGATTTGCCTTTTATTTATGATATAGAGAATGAAAAAATCTTTTGCTTAGTCTCAAGAGAAATGGTAGGTTACGAAACGATATCTGCCGAACTACCTAAGCAACTACCTAAACAACTACCTAAGCAACTACCTAAACAACTACTTAAACAACTACTTAAACAACTACCTGAAAAGCTACTTAAACAACTCCTTAAACAACAATCTAATAACACGTTCTGTTATTACAGTAAGGGACTTAAAGGGACGTTTAAAATCGATGAGGCGCTCACAGATTTTGAAGAGGATCGCAAAAAAAGTATGCTTCCTATAAAGACCCCTGTGGCGGGCAGTTAATCATGCCGCTCATACGCTTAATAACAGCCGATTGAATTAGCCGCCCTATTTTTGTTATGTTTAGTTCATGCAACATCGTTTATATAAATATACGACGGTTAAATATACGGCAGTTACCCTGTTGATTGTTCTGTCTTGCGTTTTGTATCCATTTGGGGATTGTTTGCCGTGGGAAGATTCTGGACTTGTTAGCCGCCTTTATTTCCTCCCGCCTCATCTGTTCGCACCACGGGGGAAAGAGAACCTTACTAAAATCATTCGCTGGAAGCGTATATTTAGCGAAGAGGACATTGATTACGACATCAGGCTCCTCAAATATAAGAAAAATAACGGTATCGAACTCAAGACCTCTTGCCAGAATCTCGTCGCCGGTTGGCATAGGCTCATGGAAGATAACCACCTGTCTATGATTCACAGGAAATGTCTGCAAAATAATATCCCCCCTGAGATTGTCTTTTTGGCATTGGCCGAATCTAATTGGAATAAAGACGCCGCCTCACCCGCCGGGGCTAAGGGCTACTGGCAATTTATGCCCGCTACCGCCAAGTCATATGGCCTGCTCAACGCCCACTCCGACCACAGGTCACATCCTGAACTCAGCACTGACGCCGCCATCAGACTTCTGAAAGACAACTATAATCTGACAAAAGGCTGGGACAGGCAATATCACATCAACCCAAAAACCGTCTCCAACAATGACCGCTGGCTCTGGGCGTTCTGGTCATATAACAGCTCACCAAGCTCAGTCGCTCACTCCTATAAGAAGCTGCGCGGCAAACCGGCCAAGTTCTCCATCTACTCAGACAGCGACGAAAACGCTAATTACGTCAATAAAATATTCGGCATTCGAGAGGCCCTCAAATCATACATTATCAAATCAAAAAAATCCCCTTTCCCCAAAGCACCATCACAGGCTGATACGCTCTACACCCAATACCTTAATACATGGTTTGATATGCCGCTGCCTGAGCGCCTCAGCGCACTTGAGGAAATCAAACGCCAGTACATTGCCCAGAAAAAACCAATCCCCCCCGATGTTACAAGACAAATCAGTTATATCTCTAAAATTCTTTAATTACAGGTCAAGGAGGGTTACCCTCCTTGCGGGAGTTTGAGGGCAGCGCCCTCATGTCGTTAAAATTATGCTATAATCTGTCGAAAGGCCTTTTTGCTATTTTATGAACGATAAACGTTTAATCTTAATTTCTATACTGCTTGCGGGGTTGTCCTGCCTCGTTTACTTTACGGCGCTCAATAATGACTTCGTCAGCTACGACGATAACATATACATCACCGAAAACTACAGGGTAAAAGATGGCTTTACAATAGATGGCCTGAGGTGGGCATTTACAGAGTCTTATGATTCCAACTGGATTCCGCTGACATGGTGCACACACATGCTTGACGTAGAGCTTTATGGCATGAACCCTGCGGGTCATCACCTGACCAACATATTAATCCACGCGCTTAGTACCGCGTTCCTGTTCCTCTTTCTCTGTCGTGCGACGAATAACCCGTTTGCAAGCGCCCTTGCCGCGGCGCTGTTTGGCATTCATCCACTGAATGTTGAATCAGCCGCGTGGGTGGCGGAGAGGAAGAACGTCCTGTCCACATTCTTTTGGATTACCGCGGCGTGTGCTTATGCTGGTTATGTGAGAAGGTATAATTCGGGGCGACGATGGACGGCATTATTTATTGCCTCATTAACGTTATTCGCCTTGTCGCTCATGTCCAAGCCTATGGCCGTTACGTTTCCATTTGCGCTGCTGCTTATTGACTATTGGCCTTTGAACCGGCTTACAGACAAGACAGCCATCAGGCGCGCGATAGCCGAGAAAATCCCATTCTTTTTCTTTAGCACAGTATTTATATTTATAACCCTGAACGTGCAGCACGCCTCGATTGCCGGATTTGAGCTGCTTCCCTTTAATTACAGGATATCAAACGCCCTTACGTCTTATATTTCTTATATAGGGAAGATGCTTGTGCCGACTAATCTCGCCGCCTTTTATCCATACCTGCCGATTAAATCGCCCTGGCCCGCAATCGGCTCAGGAGCGCTGTTGATTTGCATAACGGCCGCCACATATATTATGAGAAAGACCCGACCGTATCTCATCGTGGGGTGGTTTTGGTATCTGGGGACGATGGTGCCTGTTATACAAATCGTGCAGGTTGGGCTTGCCCCTATGGCTGACCGTTATGCCTATGTGCCGCTTATTGGGATTTTCATGATGATTTCATGGGGTGCGTGGGATATATTAGAGCTGGCGCGCTGGCGTAAAACCATATTCATTATTCTATCAGCTTTGATTATCGCAGTGTTCAGCCTCTTTACGTTGAGGCAAATCGGCTACTGGCGGGACTCAGGCACACTGTTTAAGCACGCGCTTGAGGTGACGAAAAACAACTACGCCGCCTATAACAGTTACGGTGTGCATCTGCTCAAACAAAACAGATTCAACGAGGCGCTTGAGGAGTTTTACAAGGGGCTTGAGATAATGCCGACTGACCCGCTCCTTAATTTCAACGCATGGAGTACGCTTACGTATTTGGGAAAGGCGGAGGAGGCCAAAAAGTATTATCCTAATTCACTGCCATACTGGAAAGAGGGCAGACAGCCTCACCTGTACAAACTCCTTGCCATTTCCTATATGAAGGAGAAGAACTACGGCGAGGCTATCGTATATTTCAAAAAATCTCTTGAGCTTAACCCCAAAGAACTTGACGCGATGAACTATGTCGGCCTTGCGCTGATGGCTGTGGGTAAAAACGATGAGGCTCTTTCATATTTTAACCGTGGACTCTCTCTTGAGCCCGGCACATGGGAGATGGTCTTCAACCGCGGACTCGCTCTCATTGCACTAGGACGGCCATCTGAGGCTGCGGCGGCCTTCAAAGAAACCCTTGCCCTTAATCCGAGATACGCACCGGCAAGGAACAAACTTGATATGCTTGAGAAAAAAAATTGATACGCGATAATAATCTGAGAATGCCGGTTATCCTTGCCCTCTGCCTTATTACGTTCGGGGCATATTTCGGCCTCAAGGACTGCGGCTTTGTCAACTATGACGATTATAAATATATAATTGATAACTACAACATACTGGGAGGAATTACCCTAAGCGGCGTCTTGTGGGCCTTGAAAACCTCCTACTTCTCGTACTGGCACCCGCTTACGTGGATTTCACATATGGGCGATATATCTCTGTACGGGTTAAATCCGCGCGGCCACCACCTGAGCAGCCTGGTGATTCACATGGGGGCGGTGGCGGCCGTGTTTCTTTTCCTGAACTATGCAACCGGAAAGTTATGGCAGAGCGCCTTTGTGTCCGCGCTGTTTGCCATTCACCCTATAAATGTGGAGTCAGTGGCGTGGGTGTCTGAGAGGAAGAATGTGCTATGCGCGTTGTTTTGGTTTATCACCGCCGCCGCATATGTGAATTACGCAAGGGGTCCGGCGGTTGGCCGTTACGTTGTCGTGTTCTTGTGTTACCTTTGCGCCCTTATGTCAAAACCGATGGCCGTGACGTTGCCCGTGGTGATGTTGATTCTTGATTTCTGGCCGCTTGGCAGGTTTAGGATAAAATCGGCACTACCGTTAATCTTAGAAAAGACGCCATTTTTTGCGCTTTCCCTATTCTCTGGCCTATTTACGATATACGCTCAGGCTAAGAACGAGGCCGTAGCACCACTGTCGGAGTCTTCCACCGTTTATCGCCTGTCAAGCGCCGCGCTTTCCTATATGACATATTTAGGGAAGGCCGTTTGGCCTGTTGCCCTTTCTGTGTTTTATCCTTATAAAGAGATCAGCTCACCGTGGCCGGTGGTGCTTTCAGCCCTTGCCCTTGCGGCCATTACCGTGCTTGCCGTTTGGAATAGGAAATCCCGCCCATACGTCTTAGCCGGTTGGCTCTGGTTTTTGGTGACGCTAATGCCGGTGCTTCAGTTTGTACAGACGTCTGCCGCTCCGACAGCAGACCGCTATGCCTATATTCCCTTTGTTGGTGTCTTTATAATTGTCTCATGGGGAATTTCCGACATCCTTCAAAATAACAAGACTATCCTGACGCTCTCTGCCGCTTCTGTAATTATTGTCCTGTCGCTTCTGACGTACAAACAGACCGGCTACTGGCAGGACACGGGCACGCTTTTTAAACACGCCATTGACGTGACAGAAAATAATTTCCTGGCCTACAACCTATACGGTACACACCTGCTGTCAACTGGCAGGACAGACGAGGCCATTGAACAATTCGAGCTTGCCCTGATTATCATGCCGGATTACCCGGCCCTGAATTTCAACATGTGGAGCGCCCTGATTATAAAAGGCAGGAAGGCGGAGGCATCCTCCTATTTTGAGAAATCGCTGCCCTACTGGTCGGTTTGGGGCGATACCCCTGTGTTCAAACTTGGAATTTCCTTCTTAAAGCAAAAAAAATATGCCACAGCGCTGGAGTTTTTTCTAAAGGTATTGGTAATCAACCCTCAGAATACATTAGTATATAAGTACATAGGGATGGCGTTGATGGGGCTGCGTCAGTATGAAGACGCGCTGGCATATATAGACAAAGGCATCGCGACCTTGCCTGACAACTGGGAACTGTTTTTACAGAGGGGGCTTGTGCTTAAAGAGATGGGAAGAAAAGATGAGGCCGTATTGAGTTTCAAAGAGGCAAGGCGATTGGCACCCAACGCCCCCGGCATCACAGATACATTTAAATCGGTGCTGACCCAATGAGCGCCGAAAAGACTGGCTACGCGCCCGAAAAGGTCTTTCTTATCCTGGGGATTTTCTTTGGCCTATTGTTTCTATTCGTAGTGCCCCCCTTTCAGGCCCCCGACGAGACAAACCATTTTTATCGCTCATATCAAATCTCAGAAGGCAGGATATTATCTGAACGACACGACGGTGATGTCGGGGGAATGCTGCCCGAATCACTAATCAAAACCGCAAAAACTCTCTCTAAGAACATCCCCGGCCACCCGGAAAACAAACAGGAAGTCGGTGAAATCATTGAGGCGTTTAATATCCCCATTAATGAAGGGAGTAGGACATTCCTGAATTTCCACTACACGGTGCTCTATAGCCCGGTGCCGTTTATACCGCAGGCGGCGGCTATTTACGTCGGAAGGCACTTAGGGGTAACGGTGCTGTGGTTAGTCTATGTCGGCAGGTTGGCGAATTTTTTTGTGTGGCTTGCCCTGATGTATTTGTCAATAAGGACGGCACCTGCCTATAAGTGGCTCTTCGTCTTTGCTGCCCTGATGCCCTTGTCGCTGTTTCAGGGGGCGTCGCTTTCGGCGGACGCGTTTACCAACGCCGTGAGCTTTCTGTTTACCGCGGCGGTGTTGAGGGCGGCCTCGGACAAGGAACATCTCAAAGTGAACCTCATCATCATCTTTTTACTTTCCTTGCCTCTTACGATGTCAAAACATGCGTATTTTCCCCTGCTGCTGTGTTTTTTTCTCATCCCGCAGTCATTTTTCCCATCGAAAAGGGGCTATATAGCCGCCTTTAGCGTATTGTTTATAGTTAATCTTTCGGTCAATCTCTGGTGGTCGTCGAAGGTTGGCTATCTGGTAGTGGCGTATAATAATGGGCTTGACGTCTCGCCGGAGAGGCAGTTGAGCTTTGTATTAGAACATCCGCTTACCTATGCCGGGACGTTTATAAGGACTATTTTGAGGCAGTGCCGGTTTGGCTGGTTTACCGTTGTGGGGAAGATGGGGTGGTTGGATACGAATATGCCGGAGATATTTCAGAAATCTTACGTATGGGTATTGGCGCTGGTCGCGGCGTTTGGCGCACAGGGGCCGCTTAATATCAGTATAAGAAAAAAAGCGATAATTTTTATGGCCATATTTTCCTGCGTCTTTTTGTTTTCCATATCGGAGTATCTGATTTGGACGCCCGTTGGCAATTCGTTCATTGACGGCCTGCAGCCGAGGTATGTTATACCGCTTCTGCCGCTCCTTTTTATGTTATTGGGCAATAATATTCTGGTAAAATTTTTAGGAAAAGGCCGCTTGCGTGAGTTGGTAATGGGCGCTTATCTGTTGTTTTCTTTGATGTTAGCGTTATTTGTAATCGTAATAAGGTATTATGTGCAGATAGATTAAGAATGGGCAGATTGAACAATATTATCAGGCTTCTGAGGCCAAAGCACTGGGTTAAGGGCATGTTCTTGTTTGCCGCGCCGTTTTTTGGCGGGGAGCTGCTCTCATGGGGGACGCTTTCTGCGGCTCCAATAGCCTTTCTGGCGTTTTCTTTTGCCGCGAGCGCCTCATATATTATTAACGACATCGCCGACAGAAAGACAGACCGCCTTCACCCGGACAAAAGACAGAGGCCAATTGCCTCAGGGGAGGTTTCTATTGCAACTGGCACCGCGATAGTCGCATTGCTGCTGACCGTATCGGCTGCCATGTCATATTTTATTAATTACACATTTCTCGCATACATAATCGTCTACTTGTCCATACAGACATTTTATTCTATGTCATTTAAGAACACGGCGGTGCTGGACATCTTCTGTATAGCGTCGGGGTTTGTGGTGAGGGTGCTTGCCGGAGGGGCGGCATTTGCCGTACCTATCTCGGACTGGCTGTTTCTTTCAATGTTTATGATTTCGCTCATGCTTGCCACAGGCAAGAGAATAGGCGAGGCGAAACTCCTCCATGAAAATGCGGCGGCACACAGGGAGAGCCTGACCGGCTTCACACCGGGGCTGCTTAACGACATACTCCTGATAACCGCCGCGGCGTCGCTTGTGTTTTATGCCATGTACACGATAGAGCAGTACAAGAACTTTCTATATACCGTGCCGGTTGTTACTTTCGGGTTGTTCAGATATTTGATGCTTGCCAAAGAGGGTAGGGGCGACCCGACAGACGCTATGACGGGCGACAGACTTTTATCCCTTACGGTTATCCTTTGGCTCTTGTCTGTCGGCATAATAAGATACGGTCGCCTATGGGGGATAAACTAACTCAATGAAGGTATGTTTTTACAGATATTCATTAAGAAACAGGGGCGGTGACAGGGCGGTTATAGAATATGCCAACTATCTGGCGCAGTCTGGATACGAGGTGACGTTTTGCCTGAATGTGCTTGATACCGTTTTTTCCATGGAACCCTCCATAAGGCTCGAATATATAAAAATTCCCACGCCAATTGGGACGATATTAAGCGGTGCGGTAAGGAAACTGCCGTATGACATCGTGTTTGTAGATATTATCCACCTTGCCATCCCGCTTGGACTAAGAAACACGGTGGTGTATCTTGCCCAGGCCTACGACGCGCTGTACTATGAAACCCACGCTCAACAGGCGGCGATTGATCTCTTATATAAAATATATTTCTCGCGCCAAAGTGCCTTCAGTATATCTATCTCCGATGTCCTTTCGGCTATACTCAAAGAAAAATTCGGCACTATTAAGAACATTAACGACAAACTCAAGACAGTGGTCCTGGGCATAGACCACCAGAGATTCTACCCCGAACCCGATGACACGCTAATTAAGGAAAAACAAGGCAGGGCGGCGATAGTTGTCCTGTCACGCGGGGATACGTTCAGAAAGGGATTTGACATAACCACCGCCGTACTAAACGAGACAGCCGGTGAGTTGAGGGACAAGGCGGAGGTATGGGTATGCGGCGACGCCGTGGAATTTAAACTAAAGACAAGACCCTTTGGCAGACCATGCGACGATGAACTGAGACGCATCCTAAGCAGCGCGGACATATTACTATACCCATCGCGCCACGAGGGCTTCGGCCTTTTCCCGCTTGAGGCGATGGCCTGCGGCCTTGTGGTGCTGACAACCGGTACAGTTCCATACGTTAAAGACGGCGATAACGCCTTTGTGACGCGGCCAAATGTTGAAGATGTCAAAAAAACGCTCCTAAGCGCCTTGCAGAATAATGAGCTACGAAAAACCATCAGAGAAAACGGGTTTATTACGTCAAAAAGCTACGATATAATGAAAAGCAAACAGGAGTTCGAGGGTATAATCAGGACAGTTACTCAAATATATCTTTGACGTTAACCTGAAGGCCATTAATTACTTTAGACGCGACCATGCCTTCAACCTCCGCAAATGAGTACCTTACATATTTGCCGCTTTCGAGAGTTAATATCTCTATAGCCATAAAATCCGGGAATATGACCCAATACTCCGGTACGCCGTATTTCTCGTATATCTCTTTCTTAATATATATATCTCTGTTTAATGTCCCGGGGGAGATTATCTCGCATACCATGTCAGGCACGCCACGTATCCAGTCCTGCTCTATGCCTTCGTTTTCATTTCTAACAAAGAATATGTCGGGTTGAAGCCTGTTTTCGCCTTCTTCAAAGATAACGTCAAGGGGAGAAAAATATACAAATCCCAGTTTCTTCTGTTCAACAAATCTATCTAACTGTCTAAAAATCTTCACGGCTATTCTTTGGTGCTTCCTGAATGGGCTAGGCGTCATGACTTCCTCTCCGTTGATAATCTCCGTAAGATCAAAATCTTTCTCAATCCCGGCAGTGGCATTCATGGACATAGTATAGCACTTGCCTTATCGTTTTGTCGCTACCGGAAAACCCTACAGACTTATACCAGGTTGCAACCATATGAGTAATATTAATAAATCTGTCATTCCTGCGAAAGCAGGAATCCAGTCCTAAAATAAATAGATACAAATATCATGCAACACATTCATAAACATATGAAAATGCTTTTGATTTAACTATTATCAGCAAAAACTGGATTCCTTCTTTCGCAGGAATGACAGATTTAGGTTCTACTCCTATGGTTGCAACTTAGTTATGAGGTGGTTAATTACACCCTCTTATCAATCGTCCTTAGCGCCAACTATCTTATCCTTCCACCACCATGCCTTGTCCATGATTTCCTGTTCGTCCTTTGGGATGAACTTGCCGCGGTCAACTAACAGTCTGCCGTTTACCATCACCGATTCCACGTCAGGGGACCTCATCGAATACACTATGACTGAATAAATGTCGTAAAACGGTGCCAGGTGAGGCTTGTTTAAATCCACGACGACTATGTCGGCAGATTTTCCTACCTCAAGAGTGCCGGTCTTATCCCCCATGCCAAGGACGCGCGCGCCGATTGAGGTCGCCATTGAGAGGGCAGTGAATGCGTTTATCACCGTCGGGTCGCCGCTCATTGCCTTATGCACACGTGCGCTGAAGGACATTTCAGAAAATATGTCAAGGTCGTTGTTGCTTGCCGCGCCGTCAGACCCAAACGCGACGTTTACCCCTTTTTTCAACATAGACACAACAGGGGCGATGCCGGCGGCCAGCTTCAGGTTGCTTTCTATGCAGTGCGCAACGCCTGTGCGTCTGCCCGCGAGTATCTCAATTTCCTTGTCATTAACCCATACGCAGTGCGCGGCAACGACAGTCGCGTCTAAAAACCCGATCTCTTCAAGCAGCTCAACCGGAGGTTTGCCATATTTCTTTGTTATCTCACTTACTTCATGCTGTGTCTCAGAGAGATGCGTATGCAGCGGCACTCCGTAGCGCTCTGCCGCGCGTTTCGCCTTCATATAGGTCGCAGGACTGCATGTGTATGGGGCGTGGGGTGCTATTGACGGGGTGATTAAGTCGTCGCCAAGCCAATTTTTAATGAATTGCTCCGCCTTCTCTATGTACTCATCGGCATTACGGGCTGACGCATTGGGGAAATCCAGCACCCCCGCGCCAAGTACCGCCCTCATGCCCATCCTCTTTGCGGCACGGGCACTGCTGTCCCCAAAAAAGTACATATCATTAAACGTGGTAACCCCTGACTTGAGCATCTCGCAGCAGGCCAGCTCTGTTGCATCGCCTACGAACTCATCGCTTAACCACTTGCCCTCGGCAGGCCAGATATGCCTCTCAAGCCATTCCTTAAGCGGCAGGTCGTCGGCAATGCCGCGAAAATACACCATCGCCGCATGGGTGTGGGCGTTGATAAGGCCGGGAAGCACCGCCTTGCCACTGCCACCAACCGCCGTCGTGGGATTGTATTCGGCGGCGATGGCCTTATCGTCGCCAATCGCCACTATTTTCCCTGCGCTGACGGCAACTGCACCGCGTCTCAGAGGAGGCGTGCCGTCAACCATTGTCAACACATAGTCACCGCTTACTATATAATCACAATCAGGCATTACATTATCTCCGGTGGCGTCTCTCTATCCTCAGGCCTGCCCCTTTGAGATGCCCTTGTGATATTCGGCTATTGAGGTTATCTGTACGTCCTGCAACATTGACTTATGGGCCTCCATGACGCGCTCGTAGGTGATGCCCATACTTTTTGCCACCTCCTTCAGCGCAAGCCCCTTTTCATAGTGCAACTGTACTATGAAAATCTTTAGAAAATCTTCGGTTATAAGTCTCCTTAGCTCCTCGTCGCCTATATCCAGGCGCGAAACGGCGTCATCAAGGCTAAGGCCATTCGTCATAGATTGATTCAATCTCTCCATGGCGTCGTCGTAAACCGCGCTCTCTTCCTTTGTGTACTCTTTGTACTTAATATCTTCCATAGCCTCCACCGTCATGTCTCAGGCTTCAATTATTTTTTTGTACCGCTTCTGCCTCCAGCGCCAGTCACGGGGAAGGTGTAGAGTTCCTTTGCGGCCTCAAGCACGCCGCCAAGGTACGTAGTGGTCTCTTCTGTCAGCGACAGCCCGCGCTTTTGCAGGTCCTTTATAAATAGTTCCCATCCCATGTGGTCCCATGTGCCCTGTGTCTTCTTGATGAAGTTAATCGTATTCTCAGAGATG
Organism: Nitrospirota bacterium; assembly: GCA_015233685.1. GTDB lineage: Bacteria > Nitrospirota > Thermodesulfovibrionia > Thermodesulfovibrionales > Magnetobacteriaceae > Magnetominusculus > Magnetominusculus dajiuhuensis. The sequence goes on from JADFXF010000057.1 coordinate 12,522, forward strand.
CCCAGCATAATGTTCTGAATCTCGGCTGTGCTTGATACCGAGGAGTACAGTTTCTTCATGGACTCAAGCATCGAACCCAGGTAAGACTGCATGTCATTGGACAGGTAAAACCCCTTTCTTTGGATGTTGGACAAAAACTCCAGCCAAGCGGTGTGGTCCCACTTGCCGCCTTGCTGGTCTACAAATTTACTTGCGAGTTCGATTAAGTCCTCAAACGAGCCAAACGCTTGCTTTGCCATCATGGCCTCCTTCCCTTCAGTTTACTGAGAGTTCACTGTTTGTCTTGTCATTATACTATATTCTTACAAATATTTTCTGGAGCTGAGCGCAGATTAATAATTTCAAGAGGAACATTCGCCTAACGTAATGGTTAGTTCCCTGAGCAGGAATACGAGAGATTCGACATCAAGGTATCTGTCAGCCGTGCTGTCAAACAATACCTTTACCTCCGGGGGGAACTCCTCGTCGCCTTGCCAGTACAGGATGAGGATTGGGATTTTAGGCAGCAGACAGAGCTTCCATGCCGCAGTTGACGGCTGTCCGGCGACCTCTATGGCACCAAGAGATGTAATAGAGGCGGTGGCCACAGTGTAATCCCTTATAAACATATCGGTAAGCGGTATTTCACATTCTTTCTTAAATGCCCCAATTTTCACTGTCCCCATTCGCAGGCGGTCAAACGAGACCCAGTCGTTTGCCAGCTCAGAGGCGTCCGCGGTTTTGATATAGATAAGTAGAAGAATTTTTATCCAAAGGCTTACCACGCCGTCGGACTCTACGCTGCCGTCATATTTTACCGTATAATCCCTGCCAAGGCATTTCACTATTATGCCGTCACCTGTGACAATCGCGCCGGTTGCTGATGAGGCTTTTTTTATGTCCAGCTTGCCGGTTTCCTCTTTCAGCTTGTCAAACATGGCCTCTGTAACATCAAGTTTGACTACGCTCACAGACAATTTATCAAGGGTATGTTTGTCCAGATGCGGACACGTATGAAGCGCGGCGCTTCCCTTAACAACGGCGATTGAAAAGGCCATACAGGTCTTCTGGCCGCAGTCGGCACAGTTGGTCTTAGGTAATTCCTTATATAGTTCTATCGTGTTCATCAAGTGTTCATTGGGGCCTCTAACCCGGTGACATTACGAAAAAAATCCGGCATCAATGTCAAATGCCGGATTTTTAACAATCATATACAATCATGCACGGCAGGTGTCTTATATTCTCATACCGCCGTCAACTTCTATTACCCTTCCTGTGAAGAAATCGTTTTCTACGATGAACCTGACTGCCTTTGATATCTCTTCCATCTCTCCAAGTCTGCCTACGGGGATATTCGATATTATTTTATCGAGCATGTCCTGGCGAATCTTTGCCACCATCTCGGTGTTGATATAGCCTGGGGCTATTGCTCCGACTCTGATACCGTATTTGGTGAGTTCCTTGCCCCAAACAACGGTCATGGAATCTACGGCCGATTTGGTTGCCGCATAGTTGGTTTGGCCGAGGTTTCCAGAGCGGC
>JADFXF010000058.1 GCA_015233685.1 Nitrospirota bacterium
ATCATAAACGAGCTGCTGTCAAACGCGATAAAACACGCCTTTCCCAATGTGCAGGACGGCGTTATTAAAATAATCTTCAAGTCAATCCGCGCTGGTGAGTACGAGGTTACGGTAAAAGACAACGGAGTTGGCATGACCGGGGACCTTGACCTTGGGGCGTCAAATACGCTCGGCCTGACGCTGGTACATATGCTGGTTGAGACCCAATTGAAAGGGAAATTCTACTACAAAGTAGACAGCGGCACGGAGTTTCATTTTACATTTCATGAAATAAGGCACAAAAGACTCGACCATGAACATAAACTATCCTGAATGAATACGGCACAAAAAATAATAGCGACCACGAGGCCATACTGGGGGCAGTCGTTTACCGCACTGGCCTTTGGGCTGATGGGGTCGGCTGTTATGGGGGCAATCGCGTGGCTTGTGAAACCTGCCCTTGACCTCGTTTTTGTAGATAAGAAGATGCAGTACATGATATGGATACCCATAGGGGTCGTCGTGTTGTTTACTGTGAAGGGGTTGTTGCACTTTGGCCAGCAGTATCTGATGAAACAGGCCGGCCTTTCGCTTATCAGGGATACGCAAAACAAGCTGCACAATCATATTCTGCACATGCCAGCGGGATATTTCGACAAAGAGGCGTCGGGGATTTTAATGTCGCGGGTGATTAACGACGTAAAGATGATTAGTGCGCTGTTTGACGAGGTACTCAGGGCGTGTATAATTGAGATTCCGAAGATAGTGATTCTTATGGGGATAGCCTTTTACAGGAAGTGGGACATGACTGCCGCGTGTCTTTTGATTGTCCCCGTGTTTGCTTATAGCGCAAGGAAACTTGGCAAAAAGGTAAAGCAGCGAAGCCACGAGGCGCAAAAAAACGTATCATACTTAACCCACAGACTTGGCGAATCCATCACCGGAATCAAGGTAATAAAGGTATTCAACCGCGAGGGACTGAGAAACGAGAAGTTCACCGGGGAAAATAAGAATGTTTACAGGGAAAACGTAAGGGCTATAAGATTCAAGGAGATAAATAAGCTGGTAATAGACTGCCTGACGGGGCTTGCCATAGGTTTTGTGCTGATATACGGGGGAAGACAGGTTGTCACGGGTATTGTTACGCCGGGGGATTTCGCCTCAATACTGACGGCGATATATCTGGTGTTTAGTCCGATTAAGCAGGTGGGAGAGTCCTATACGACCCTTCAGGGGGTTTTGGCCGCGATGGAGCGCATTGAGCACGTGCTGAATACAAAAATAGAGGAAACAGGTTCGATTAAGATAAAGGAATTCAAGGACGGGATAAGCTTTGAAAATGTCTGGTTTGAGTTTACCAAAGACACGCAGATGGTATTACAGGACATATGTCTGCACGTACGGGCGGGGGAGGTCATTGCGATAGTTGGCCCAAGCGGGGCGGGCAAGACGACGATAGCGCATCTCCTGCCACGTTTTTACACGCCGACAAAGGGGCGCATAGCCATTGACGGCGTGGACATACGGGAAATGGACATACACTGCCTGCGCGCCCTGATAGGGATAGTAAGCCAGGACATCATCTTGTTTAATGACTCGGTAAGGGAGAACATCGCCTTTGGCAATCTGGACGCCTCATTCGGGGGAATAAAAAGGGCTGCCGATATGGCCTTTGCAAGTGAGTTCATAGAGAAGATGCCGCAGGGGTATGACACTATTTTGGGTGAACGCGGCATGACGCTCTCCGGTGGGCAGAGGCAGCGCATAGCCATAGCGAGGGCGATACTGAAAAATCCGCCCATAATGATACTGGATGAGGCCACATCGTCGCTGGATTCGGTATCTGAAGCACTGGTACAAAAGGCCCTTGAGGGCCTGATGAAAGATCGCACTACAATAGTAATTGCCCACAGGCTTTCAACGATAAAAAACGCGGACAGAATTGTAGTCCTCAAAGACGGCAGAATTACAGATGTCGGTACTCACGAGGAGCTGCTCCAGGCAAACGAAACCTATCGCAGCCTGTATCACACATTTGCCATGACAGAAGACGAGAATAAGCAAGGATAGCCTTTAATTACGAGGTCAAGGAGGGTTACCCTCCTTGCGGGAGTTTGAGGGCAGCGCCCTCATTATTTTATGAGATTTGTTTCGTTGAAACTCCACAATTGAACCAACGGCCAGTTGACGGGTACTACGGGTGCGGCGTTATGGCCAAAATGGTAATTTGTTCTTTCCCGGGGCCGTAGTGCCAGAAAATACGATATGCTGCGGGTGTGGATTGCTCTGCATATGCAACAAAGACCTTCTCTCCATTAGGGCCTTTGAGCGTTGTAAACTCGTGTGTATTTAACCCTGGGTGCTTTGGATTTTGAGCAAGGAGACGAATAGCCTTTTTAACAGCGTTGCGTCTTTTTGCTAAACCTTTGTCGAACTTAAGTTTGACTATCTGGTTTTTGGCATTGTCAGTAAAAAAGACTTCTAACAATGGCCTTCCTACAATTCATCAAGGTTTAGCTTCTGAACTCTACCGGCTTTGGAGTCTTCCAACCCTGCCACGACGCTTTCAAGGGCTTCGGGATTGTCATATAGCCATTGTTCCGAGGGTGGAATGTCCACTTGGTCTTTAAGCAATGTGTTTGACGTTTCCATACATAATAGTAAGCCTTTTAGAATATCCGTGTCAAGAGGTCCATCCACCCAGGGAGAAATGTTACTATAAACAGTGACACAAATAATGCTGTGAAAGTGATATACTTAATAACCGTAAAGATGAGGTATTAATATACGGCGATAAACTAAGGGTTTTAAATATGAGGTCAAGGAGGGTTACCCTCCTTGCGGGAGTTTGAGGGCAGCGCCCTCATTATTTTAAGAAACACCTTATCATATTTGCCCGTCTTCTTTTACTTCAAACAAAAGAGGCAAATCACATTCTTTGATACGAAGTCCAGTGCCATGGTTTCTAACATTGCTGGTTTCTTTCAGGTGCATTCTTATATCAATGCAAACAATAGAATCTTCAAGTGCCTTTATAAAACTCTGTGCGGTTGGTTCTATCAACAAACAGGCCTCGTTAAAGTGGAACTCCTCAATATTTTTTCAGCGACTCTGGAGTCAGCGATAACAAACAGCACTTTACCCAATTTGCTTATCAGTTTGCTTACCAAAACATAAATATCCCAAGAGGCAAGTACATCCTTCCTGCCATGTATCAAATTTAATCGGTGATTATCTCTGTCAACTTTAATTGACAAACCTTGAGAGTTTTGTGTCTTTGACCACACGGTACAATATAGGGACTTCCTTCCGTTTTCATCAATATAGCCATAACTTTCAATGACCTCTTTTTGTGGCAATTGCCACACAGCCCTATTAAACGTGAACAACGTTATTAACGACGACGAACTTCTCCTTGATGCCTTTAATTCAACCCTGCCGCCTATGTCCGGCACTGAAATATTTGTTTCACCTAAGCCCAGCATAGTCTCCAGCGTGTAACCTATGCCTGTAGGGCCGCGTCTTAATGAGGAGATATAACCTTGGTCTTTTAGGCCTTTCAATCTTTTTATTATTTCTATGTATGTCATCCATTCCTCTGGCAAACCACGATATATTCATATTTCATGGTAGGGGCTTTTTCTCCGGTTATATTTGTCGGTGAATTCTTAGAAGGCATCCTTTTATTTCCAATTAGACGTACTCGTGTCTCTATATGAGTGCACCCGATTGATTCCAGCATCTCAACGCATATAACATCAGTTGGAAGCTGTGTGCCTTTTACAGTCCTGTTGCCAACCACAAACACTATATGTCCGCCTATTTTTATCTTTGAAATAATCTTTTTCAAACACTGAAACATATCATAATAAAATGAAAAAACGTGCATTGATCTCTTTAAATCCTGCCTTGAAACAATACTTAGAATCATGTATAGCGTAGGAGAAGGAACTCCGCCGTTTATATTAATGGGTTTGCAGCCTAACGATTTCTTGTCTGAATCATATGGAAGGTTTAGCCATTGAAGCGACAATCTTGAAAACTGTCCATAAGCGACGGTAGTTTGAGAATCGCCATAAGGCGGTGAGGTAATCAAAAGTGAAATACTGTTATCTTCTATCTGTATATCCCCAGTGAGGGTATTTACCAGTTGAATATTAGGGTTATAGATAATCTTGTTTAATTTATAATAATCATCAAGAGACTTTATATTTTTAAATGAATTAATTGTAAATAATTTGATAGTGCCGAATTGGCAGGGTTTTTTTCGCCTAACTAATTTAAACTCATTAGGTTTTGTTTGAGATACCGCCCTGATAGTTTCAGATAAAGTTATCTTAAAAAATCTCTGTATGTCCTCATCGTCTATCGAATCTATTGATGTTATTATTTTAGAAAGAGACATTATCCTTTCTTGTGTAAACCAAAAATTAATATTGGGAAATGCAGGTGGATTTGGAATAACATCATAATACTGTCTATTAATAATTTCAAGGGTATTCAATAGAATATCTTTTGCTATGGGGGTAGTTCTAACTTTAGCGATTAAAACTGCCAAAGGATTAATATCGAAACCTATAAATTTACGCCCCATCACACAAGATTCTACCGCCGACACGCCCGACCCCATGAATGGGTCTAAGACATAATCTCCAACAGCACAGTAGCGTTCAATTAATTGCCTCACTAAACGAGAATGAAACATAGCGGGATACGCATGGATTGAGTTTACGCCTTCTCCCGCCCTGATACCGCCAAAATCTAACGACTCGTCCCTAACAAACTTACCGCCGGTAAGATCGTATTGCTCAGTGGCACAGTTCATATAAAGATTCCCATAGCCTTTATAATAATTTCACATTACAGCCGTCAATCTGCTGATATTTTCAGCGGCGTTGTCCGGCGGCACTTTAACCGTCTCTTTCGTCCGCCTGTTTTTTATCTCTACGAGGCCGTCTTTGAGGTTTTTCGCCCCTATGATTATCTGATACGGGATGCCTGTCAAATCAGCGTCTTTAAACTTTATCCCCGGTCGGGTGTCCCTGTCGTCTATCAAAAAGTCTATTCCCTTTGACTTCAGGGCGGCACAAATCACATCAGCCGCCTTTAATGTCTCCTCGTCGCCGATGTTTAGTGGCAGTATCATCACCGTAAACGGGGCTATGGACGCCGGCCAGATGATGCCGTTTTCGTCGTTGTTTTGCTCAATCGCCGCCGCCGCCACCCTTGCCGGCCCTATGCCGTAGCTCCCCATTATTATCGGGACTTCAATCCCGTCCTTGTTCAGATATACGGCATTAAGCGGCACTGAGTATTTTGTTCCCAGTTTAAAGATATTGCCTATCTCGATTACCTTTCGGATTTTCAACGGCGCGCCGCAAATCACACACCTTTCGTCTTCTCTTATTACGCGGATGTCGTGCCACTCTGCCTGAAAATGGACATCAGGGTTTATGCCCTTAATATGGTAGTCCTTTTTATTAGCGCCGCTTACGTAGAGGCCTTTTTTAAGGGTTGTTGAAGCGATGACTCTGATTTCTTTATTTATCATATTTACCGGGCCTATAAACCCGGCCTCAACGCCGAGAATCTCAACGATTTCCTCTTTGCGCGCCGGTCTGTACTGTCGGCCTATTGCGCGCTGGGTCTTCAACTCATGCAGCTCCTCGTCCCCGCGCAAAAGGGCAAGCACTGGAATATTATTTTCGCCGTCTTTTGCAATGAGAAGCAGACTCTTAATAAAACTATGAGGCGGTAGTTTGAGAAATTCAGATACCTCATTGACAGTTTTCTTGTCCGGCGTGTGTACCTCCTCAAATGGCATATCAACAGTGGGGTATTCCGGTGGCACGCTGACGGCAAGCTCCACATTCGCCGCATAGCCGCACCTGCCACACAGGGCAATCTCGTCCTCACCGGCGTCGCTTGGGGCCATGAACTCGTGAGCCGTAGTGCCGCCCATCATGCCGGGGTCAGACTCTACCTGATAAAATAGTAAGCCGCAGCGGGCAAATATCCTGTGATAGGCCGCCGCGTGCAGCTTATAGCTCTCATTCAGCCCGGCCTCATCGGCGTCGAAGCTGTAACTATCTTTCATTATGAATTCCCGCGTGCGCAGAATGCCGCTTTTGGGACGGGCCTCGTCGCGCAGTTTCGTCTGAATCTGATACCACATCTGGGGCAAATCCCGATATGAGCGCAGTTCCTTTGCCGCAAGCCATGTCATTATCTCCTCGTGCGTCATGGCAAGGCACATATCGCGGTCTGTCCTGTCCTTAAGGCGAAACATCTCATCGCCGATAGCGTCCCATCTGCCGGTCTTCTGCCACACCTCAGCCGGGTGCAGCACGGGCATGGACAGCTCCTGCGCCCCAACTCGGCTCATCTCCTGCCGGATTATCGTGTTTATCTTTTCCATTACCCGCACAAACAAGGGCAGCGAGATATACAGCCCCGCGGCAAGCTGCCTGATGTACCCGCCGCGAATCATCAGTTTATGGCTTATGGCCTCAGCCTCAGAGGGATTTTCTTTGAGTGTCGGGATTAGTAACTTAGAATATTTCATAGGTTCTCCTTACAATATTATTTGCAGTATTGCTCTCTGAAGGAATGAATAGAAAGCGGCTCACCCTTTTCTATGGCGTCAAGACAGCCATCCTCGCAAATATCGGCAACCGCGCCGGAGATTTGCTCTTCCTTTGGGGTTGTCGCCTTGTCAAGGAAATGCTGCCATAGTTCATCGGCAAGCGCCTTGCACTTTATTTTGGCTATTGCCTTCCCTTGTTTGAAGCAGCCGCCGTATATGTCATAAAGGTCGTGGCAACTGTCCGTCTCATAGGCGGCGAAGCAACTCGCGGCGGCCAGAAGCACTATTATGAACGCCAACAACAGTTTTCCTGACATCATTTCCTCCTCCTAATATATTAGCGGTCTGGCATTTAATGACAGCTATATAATATAATATACGAAGTGGAAATTGTTCAAATAAAATACAACAAGGAAAATTATGGTTAAATTTGCTCCTGAAGGGCGGCCGTTCATACTTGGGGCAGTCGCCGCCACCGTTGCTGTGTTCATTACCCTGAAGAACTGGATTACGGCTATACCGTTTTTTATTACCCTCTTTATGTTGTACTTTTTCAGGGACCCAGAGAGGGTAACACCCACCGACGACGGTGCCGTTATCTCACCGGCTGACGGGAAGATTCTCCTTGTCATTGAGGTGAAAGAAGAGGAGTTTCTGAAGAGGGATGTGAGAAAGATAAGCATATTCATGTCGCCGTTAAATGTGCACGTCAACCGCGCCCCCTATGACGGCGAGGTCATGAGCGTAAGGCACACGCCGGGGAGCTTTAAGAAGGCCTTTCTGGATGAGGCCTCGCTCAAAAATGACAACATCGCAATGGTAATGAAGACAAAAAAAGGAGACATCCTGCTCAGGCAGGTAGCAGGCTCAATAGCCAGACGCGCCGTGTGCAGGGTAAGGCGAGGTGATACACTCAAACAGGGTCAGCGCTACGGCATTATAAAGTTCAGCTCAAGGGTGGATATTTATCTGCCGCTGGCAGCTAAGGTGGTTGTAAAGCAGGGGGACAAGGTGCTTGCAGGCGTGACCGTAATCGCCCGATGGGACTACAATGACGCGGCGGAAGCGGTTATGACCGGGACGGAGACGGCGTGATATGAAGCGCGGGGTTTATATATTGCCCAATGCCCTGACCCTTTGCGGGATGTTTTTTGGTTTCTACTCCATAATCTCATCACTGAAGGGGGAGTTTGTCTATGCCGGATGGGCTATAATGATAGCTAATATATTTGACGGACTGGACGGCTGGACGGCAAGGATTACCAACAGCACATCAAGATTTGGCATAGAGCTGGATTCCCTCTCTGACCAGGTTGCCTTTGGAGTGGCCCCGGCGGTGATGGTCTTTAGCTGGGCGCTGGCGCCTTTTGGGCGTATTGGCTGGGCGGCGGCGTTTCTATATGCAAGTTGCGGGGCGCTGCGTCTTGCCAGATATAACGTTCAGATGGTCTCCACAGAGAGCAAGCATTTCACTGGTATGCCTATACCCGCGGCGGCGACGATTTTAGCAACGTATGTAATTTTTTACCATACAATGTGGGGTAGTTCTCCCGGCAAGAGTGTCTTCGTATTGATTTTGACAGTGGTGCTTGCCGTGTTTATGATAAGTACTCTAAGGTTTCACGGTGCGAAGGAGCTGAATTTAAAGACGAGAAAACCGTTTATTTTCCTTGTCCTTCTCATAATACTCCTTTCGATTATAGTGATGCACCCGCCGATTGCCCTCTTTGCGCTTGCGATTTTGTATTTACTGGCGGGAATAGTGGAAAATTCTTATTTGCTATACACAAGGAAGAAAAGACCGGCAAAAGAGCTGAAACAGCAGGGGAACGCGCAGTGAGGATAATTAAGATATTCGATACGACACTAAGAGACGGAGAGCAGTCCCCCGGGGCCACGATGAACGTGGATGAGAAGCTTCAAATCGCACGGCAACTGGCACGGCTCAATGTAGACATAATTGAGGCCGGTTTTCCTATAACGTCTCAGGGGGATTTTGAGGCCGTGAAACGCATAGCAGACGAGGTCAGGGGTGTTACGGTATGCGGCCTTGCGCGGGCAGTGGATAAGGACATAGACCGTGTTGCCGAGGCGATAAAAAATGCCGAAAGCGGCAGGATTCATATAGTCATAGCCACAAGCGACATTCATCTGAAGTATAAGCTGAAGATGGACAGAGAGGCGGTGCTTGCAATGTCTGTGAAGGCAGTGCGGCACGCGCGTAAATACACGAACGACGTAGAGTTCTCCGCCGAGGACGCCACGCGCTCAGACTGGGACTATCTCTGCCGTGTTACAGAGGATGTGATAAAGGCGGGGGCCACGACGGTAAATATACCAGACACGGTGGGATACACAGTTCCACAGGAGTACAGCCAACTCATCGCATATTTAATGGACAGGGTGCCTAATGTTGATAAGGCCGTGATTTCAATTCACTGCCATAACGACCTTGGACTTGGCGTGGCAAATTCTATCTCAGCGGTAATGAATGGTGCAGGGCAGGTAGAGTGTACGATAAACGGCATAGGAGAACGCGCAGGCAACGCCTCATTAGAGGAAATAGTAATGGCATTAAGGACGAGGCCAAAGTTTTTCGACGCCGACACGAGGATAAACACGCGTGAGATATATAAGACAAGCAAGATGGTCTCAAGAATTACCGGCATGACAGTTCAGCCGAATAAGGCCATAGTCGGCGACAACGCCTTCGCCCACGAATCGGGCATTCATCAGGACGGTTTCCTGAAGGAACGCTCTACTTATGAGATTCTAAACCCTGAAGAGATAGGTATCCCAAAAAGCAAACTCATTCTGGGCAAGCACTCAGGGCGGCACGCCTTTAAGGACAGATTATCGGCGATAGGGTTTCAGTCTTTGACAGAAGAGGAAATTAATAAGGCGTTTGAGCGTTTTAAGGCCCTCTGCGACCAGAAAAAGCACATATTTGACGAGGATATAGAGGCCCTCATAACGGATGAGATTACGAAAGAAAGCAATGTTTATTCTTTTGCGTCGTTATATGTGGTAAGCGGTACGGGGCAAAAGCCGCTGGCAAAAATAAAACTCTCAATCAAGGGCGAGCTAAAGGAAATGGAAAGTACCGGAGACGGCCCTGTTGACGCGGTATATAACGCCATAAAAGAATTGACAGGGACAAAGAGCGAGTTAAAGAAATATGAGATAAAAGGCCTGACCGGCGGCACGGACGCCCTGGGCGAGGTGATGGTGATGCTGGAAGAGGACGGCCGTGTAGTGCGCGCAAGCGCCTCAGACCCGGACATTATCGTGGCATCCGCCAAGGCGTATATCAACGCCCTTAACAAACTCGCCGTAGCAGGCAGGACAGTGGAAAAAGGCGTTTAAGATTACCTCCGCCCAAAAAAAAACCGTGCCGGTAGTTTCGGCTTTGTGCTATACTTAAAGCCATGCAGGTGGAAATAGACGAAGACGCATGTATAGGATGCGGCAGGTGCGAGGAGATATGTCCGGCGGTCTTTTTTGTTGACGAGGCCATCGGCAAATCACAGATTATTGACCCTGATGGCTGCGACTACGCCGGGTGCTGTGAGGCCGCTGAGGAAAATTGTCCAGTCCACGCCATTCATATCGGGCAGCCTTCATGAACATACTCGACGAATACATTAACGCCGCCCCGTCTGCACAAACGGCCATTGATATATTTAAGGGCGAATGGATATCAAAGCTGCCTGGCGATGGGCTTACCGCAGGGAAGGACGAACTCTTCAACGACGCCCGCATCCCATGGACAGAGGAACAATTCGGGAGCTTTAAGGGGGCACGAGTCCTTGAACTCGGCCCATTTGAGGCCGCCCATACCTATATGATGGACAAACGCGGCGCTGAATTCATTCTTGCCATAGAGATGAACACCCGTTCTTTTCTGAAATGTCTTATTGTGAAAGAGATATACGACATGAAAAGTTCGCACTTCATGCTTGGCAATTTTGTTGACTATCTCAAAAGCGCCTCAGACACGTTCGATGTCTGCATAGCAAGCGGAGTTCTCTATCACATGGTAAACCCAGCCGAATTAATACATCTGATCTCAAGGGTATCGAACAAGGTGATGCTCTGGACACATTATTATGACAAGGCGCTTGTTGAGGGAAATCCTACGGCCTTCGGGCATTTCGATGGCGCAGATTCAGAAGAGAGCGAATACATGGGATTTTCGCACGTTCTGTACAAGCAGAACTACCATAGCGCCCTTGATTGTGTATCCTTCTGCGGTGGAAGCTCCCCGTACAGCTATTGGATGACCAGAGAGGACATACTTTTGTGTTTAAAGCACTTTGGCTACGGCGGTTTTCAGATCGGCTTTGACCACACAAGCCACCCCAACGGGCCTGCTTTTTGTGTCTCGGCTGTAAAGGATTAAAGACGCAGGGAGGTAACCCCCCTGCACCCCTATTCTCGCATCAGAGTTTGTATTTCAGGAAGTTTATCGCCCTGTCGAAATCCCTGAACTGCCTTTCCCTGAGTTTAAAATCCCTGCCGTGAATGGAGCGTCTTCCATTTTTCAGCTTTATGCCGATGGCCGCGTGCAGCATTTCGTGATATACCACGTATTCTACAAAATATCGCGGCACAGTGGACTTATCAAGTGCCCTGTGTATTGTTATCAGGCTGCCGGGGCTGTCGCAGCTCCCAAGGCGTCTTGTTCGATAAACGGTTTTAGTCTGCCTCCTGCCCCATGTAATGTCAAGGGCGAGGCGCCTGTTAAAATACTCTTCGTTTAGACAATCGTAAATGAGTTTAAGATTGTGATGTTTCCCCTCGTGGGTGATGGCGCGTTGTCTCCTTGAAGGTTTTTCAGGGCTGCTATGGTTATTCCTGATAAACTCCCGAATCAGGGGGGTTCTTTTTCCCCGATTAATAACAAAATCAGCAATCTCTTTTATGACCGCGGCCCCGGCATCCAAAAACATGCGGTGTATGCGGATGTATATATCCCCCTTAGGGCCATGCCTTAGTGATAACATACTCGTAGAGTTATTGGTGAGCGTAAGGGCTACCGGCCTGCCAGCGGAATTTTCAATAAGATTCCTTAGTGATTCCGCGTCCATATCGCTGTATCCTTGCGGGCAATTGCGTATTGTCTTTCAAGGGCGAGGAGTTTCTCCTTGATAGCCACACCACCCGAATAGCCGCCTAATGAGCCGTCTGAGGCAATTACCCTGTGGCAGGGCAGGATAATCGGTATGGGGTTGTTGCGCATTGCCTGTCCTACTGCCCGAGCCGCGGAGGGTCTGCCCACCCTTTCGGCGAGTTCCTTGTATGAACATGTAACGCCGTATGGGATTTCTCCCAAGGCCTTATATACAACCGTGTAAAACGCGGAAACCTTACCGGGATTTATTGCGGCGTCAAAGACAAACCTCTCACCTTTAAAATACTCCTGAAGCTGTATGGCCGCATCACCCCCAGCCTGTCTCTCTGGATATGGCGGCCGTTCAAACGCGATTTCAGTTATAAAAACCCAGTCTGAGACGATATAAATCCATCCAATCGGGGTCTCTAACGGTGAAAAACTTAATGAAGAGCCACCACTCATGTCTTAGTATAGCACACGAATACCAGTGTAATAGCAGCAACACTGATGATCAAGGTCGTTGATAAATGACCGGTCTTCGCCGTCTTCAAAACTAATCCTGACAAGACAAAACCCACCGGCAAGGACTGAGTGCCGTTCTTCGACGACCTCGCCCACTCCCCACGCCGCAGAGTGAAGGTGTGTTACCTTATCGCCCGCCTTTAAATACAAACGCATAGTACAGCTCTCATAATAGAAGATATGCCCCTTAAATGGCAGGGGCAGATAATTGTCATTTCGCAACAATCTATCCCAATTTAAAACTAATCGGCGGCGTATGTCAACTGACTGGGATGCAAAGATTGCCCTATCGGTTGCATAGACCTATAAAGAAGGTGTATACTACCGCATAGGGTTTCGTGTCCCTGCGAATTAGTGGACTTGTAAAATACTACATAGGAGAGGTGAGCGTGCCATGTCAGAAAAAGATAGCAGTAAGATTACCGTTACCGTAGAGTCGCAGTACAAGGACAGAGTTGCAAAATTTCTAAACAGCCGTAACAGAGATGTTGCTGAGATGAAGGAAGAGATAGGCAAAGGCGATTATCCATCCGTTAAGATGACAGGCGGGATGATAAAAAAAGCCGCCGCCGCGATTGGACTTACGACATTCAAGGAAATGGGTGAGGCCATAGAAACCGCAGCCAACCTCAAAGACTCCGCTAAAATGAAGATTCTCATAGAGGAACTTGCCGACTACCTCGCGCGCGTTGAAATAGCCTATTCATAGTGGGGCGTTTTTTTTGAATTGAAGATAACAGGGTCACGGATATGGCCCGACAGCAACGGCGTTGAAACATAGGGGGTTCCCTTGCGCTGTCTCTGTCGGAGCTGTGGCCGCTTTCAGATGATAGGGCGGCTATCAGGGCATTGGGGGCGATGGCGAGCACAAAACGCGGCAAAATGCCGCAGGGAATATATATTATAAAAATAAATCCAAAATAATAATTTAATGGTTTGACATTAGCAAAACCTTTTTGTTACTATAACAGTTCGGTACTGGTGAAGGTCGAACCTGAACGCAACCAGGGTCGAACCCAAACGAAGCAAGGGCCAGTGCGTAACGCGGGGTGGAGCAGCTCGGTAGCTCGTCGGGCTCATAACCCGAAGGTCGGTGGTTCAAATCCACCCCCCGCCACCAAACCATCGTTTTCATTTATATACGCCGGTGGGAAATATCCGACCACATTCAGAAACTCGTACATCGATGCGCCGAGTCCGTTAAGTATCTTGATCAGATTATCAAATATGACCTTGTGCTCGCCACGTTCAAGCGATGCGATCTGAGCATGTGAGACTCCACTTTTTTTACTTAGATCCCGTAATGACCATCCCTTCTCAAGCCTCTTCAGTTTTATGTACTCGTTTCCACTCATAAATGCCTCCTTAAACCTCAATCTATACTACGTTATCATACCTCAAAATAATTTGTCAATACTATCATACACATATTGACAATTAATAATTCATTGTATTATAGTTCATACAGTATGGATAAACCTTACCGGGATTTATTGCGGCGTCAAAGACAAACCTCTCACCTTTAAAATACTCCTGAAGCTGTATGGCCGCATCACCCCCAGCCTGTCTCTCTGGATATGGCGGCCGTTCAAACGCGATTTC